>MWZA01000171.1 GCA_002050455.1 Acidobacteria bacterium 5-1
CTTTTCGCCGCGAATTCCTTTCCCGAGCCACGCTTTTGCCACCCGCCAGTGAACGGACACGGTGATTGGCGCGATGCCTAAAACTTCCGCTGTTTCTTCAATCATCAAACTGCAAAATAACGCGGAAGCTCTCAAATATTTCGAGCAGGCTCTCGAAAACAGCCGTCGTCTTGAACGCAAATCCATCCAGGCGTATGTTTTGAGCGAATGCGGAAACGCGCAGGCAACAGTCGGAAACAAAAACGAGGCTTTGAGCTTTTACCGGCAGTCGCTTGAGTTATGGAAAAACCTCAAACAGGACAAAGTTGTTACAAGTCTTGAAGAGAAAATTGCTAAATTAGAGGCGAATTAAGTTTCCTCAATTCATCTATCAGAGACAAAACTTCCTTGACGGCTTGCGGCACGGCACGTTCAACCGGCAAAGTCATTACACACCATAGATGAGTCAAGTGTATTATGCCTTTTAGTAATATCCGGACATTATGAAAATAATGTTGTGAGACATTAAATAAAACATAAGTTGCGTGAGGTCTTACAAACTACACTTTTTGAAACCGAAAATTGAAGCCGAATTCCCCTTTATACTTAAAAAGGCACGACCAATACATTTTCAGGCAAGCTATCTCTGCACGAAAAAATCACAAAACTTAGTAAGTTTTTCAAATTATTTTGAAAAAAGATTGTTATTCCTGTATTTATCTGCTAGAATCGTGGCAAATTTCTTAACTTTTGCAAAGCGAAAATCAGTCTGTTTTGATTTTGCCCACTTCCACTATATGAGTGACACTCAGCAAATAACCGAGATGCTCGCGGCATGGAGTAGTGGAGATGAATCCTCAATTGACCGCTTGCTGCCGATGGTGGAAACCGAGCTACGCCGGATTGCGCACAATTATATGCGGCGCGAAAATCCGGGTCATACATTGCAAACGACCGCTCTGGTTAACGAGGCTTACCTGAAACTGGTTAAACAAACCGATGTTACATGGCAGAACCGGATGCAGTTTTTCGGTATCTCGGCGCAGATTATGCGGCGCATTCTGATAAATCACGCCCGCGACAAAAAAGCCGACAAACGCGGTAAAGGCGCGCCGCACGTTAATCTGGACGATGTCTCCATTCTCACGCCGGAAAAATCAAATGAACTTATAGCCTTAGACGATGCGCTAACGAAACTGGCTGAATTCGATCAGACGAAAAGCCGGATTGTCGAGCTAAGATATTTCAGCGGTTTGACGATTGAAGAAACAGCGGAAGTTTTAGGCATCGCGCCAATCACCGTGTCCGTTCACTGGCGGGTGGCAAAAGCGTGGCTCGGCAAAGAAATTCGCGGCGAAAAGAAAGATATATAACTTTCCATCATTTTTCGTGCCTTAGCAGTTGGAGGATAAATTTTAATTGCAGGCTCGGATTTACATTCTGTGAATCAGGCTAGTCATAAATCTCATTTCAACGAGATTTGGCTCTGCAATAACCCTGAAATAATGCAAGCGGATCGCTGGAAAAATATTGAACAAATTTTTAATGTCGCCGTCGCACTATCGCCCGCCGAGCGAACGGAATATCTACCGGTGGCTTGCGGCGACGACATGGGATTGCGCGAAGAAATAGATTCGATGCTGACCGAAGATTCAATACACGACGACTTTTTAGGTGAATCGGTTTTCGCTCTCGGAGCAACTCTGCTCGAATACGACGAACTACTCAGCCAGTCCGAATTCGCCTCCTACAAACTGCAAAAACTCCTTGGGCGGGGCGGAATGGGGGCGGTTTATCTGGCGGAAGACACGCGGCTCGGACGATTGGTGGCGGTGAAGGTTTTGCCGCCCGCGCTTGTGGAAGACCAACAGAGCTTGTCGCGTTTTCGTCAAGAAGCGAGAGCCGTGTCGCAGCTCTCGCATCCAAACATCGCGCATATCTACGAATTCGGCGAAACAAACGGGCGCTTATTTTTGGCGATGGAATACGTCGCCGGAAAAACCGTCCGTGAATTGATTAAGGAAAAAGCTATATCAGGTTCTCTCGCCTTGAATATTGCCAAACAAATTGCCCTCGCGCTGATTTCAACCCACGAGCGCGGTATTATCCATCGTGACATCAAACCTGAAAACATCATTGTTAAGGACGATGGGTTAGTAAAAGTTCTGGATTTCGGTCTGGCAAAACTGAACGAGCCAAAGATAGAAACATCGGTTGACGGCGACGCGCTGCCGTCACAAATATCCACCCAATCGGGAATGATTTTGGGAACCGTCGGTTATATGTCGCCGGAACAGATACGCGGCAAAGAACTCGATTCGTCAACCGATTTGTGGAGTTTAGGCGTGGTGTTGTTTGAAATGCTTACTGGAAAGCGTCCATTTCAGGGAGAAACGCCAAGCGATGTCCAAGCCGCGATTCTCAAAGATGAACCGCTCTCGTTAAACGAATCTAAAAGCGCGTTGAACATCAATCAAATTATTAAAAAGGCTCTGACTAAAAACATTGCCGAGCGTTATCAAACCGCCCACGAATTTGCCGAAGACATCGAGCAGGTACAATTGCAATCGGATTCAAATTTTCATAACAGTCATCGTTACTTCGCCGTAACTAACACTAATGAATCTTCTGCCAAACATTTACCGTCCGCCGACGAAACAAATAAAATTTTGAGCTGGCAATTTATTTTACCCGGCGTTCTAATTTTAGCGGCAGTCGCCGGTTGGGTGATTTTTCAGATTGCGGCTCAAAGGCAATTCGTTCCCAATAAATTCGCCAATTTGCGAACAGAACGCCTGACCAACAGCGGCAGCGCCCTGCGAGCTGCCATCTCGCCGGACGGTAAACTTCTGACTTACGTTTTTGAAGAGGCGGGAAACAGAGGCGTATTTTTGCGCAGCCGAAACGCTTCCGGCAAATTTTCCGCTGAGGCAATTGCGCTCGTCGCGCCCTCCGCCAGCCGACAAATACGCGGAGTGAGTTTTGCGCCGGACGGACAACAAGTTTATTTTCGGGCTAAAACAACGGAAGACACTACTTTTCACATTTACCGCGTTTCGGTTGGAGGCAGCGAGCCACAGAAAATTATCGATGACGCTCAATCGACACCGAGTTTCTCGCCCGACGGCAAACAAATGGTGTTTCTGCGGGCAAATCAGGACAACAGCCGTGGAGATTTAATCATTGCCGAGGCTGACGGCACCAACCCGCGCGTTTTCTACTCACGCCAGTCGCCTGAATTTTTTTCGCATCAAGCGCAGCCTGCCTGGTCGCCCGACGGAAATACAATTCTTTGCTCGACCGGCACCAGAGCCGACAACCGTGAGCAAATGCTCCCGCTCTCCATTCGCATCAGCGATGGTCAAACGCAGCCTGTTTTCAAAGAGCCTTGGGGACAAATATGGACAACTCACTGGGTCGAAGGCGGCAGCGCGTTTATTATGACCGGGCGGCAAGATCGCTCCATTGACAATAATCAGTTGTGGCACGTCGCATATCCGAGCGGCGAGGTGACGCGCCTGACCCATGATTTTAACGATTACTACGGCATTTCGGTTTCCGAGCAGACAGATGATGCGGGAGTTGAGTTGACCAGCGTTATTCTGAAACGCACAACGCAGCTTTGGAAAGTAAATTTGGCAACTCCCGCCGAAAACGCCGCGCAGCCGATAACTCAACCTGGAGGCGACGACGGTTTCGGCGTTTCGTGGGCGCGGAGCAGCGACAAAGTTTTTTATGGATCGGTAATCGCCGGCAATCCCGATATTTGGGTGATGAATGCAGACGGCACAGACCGCCGCCAATTAACATCTGATTGGCATTTGGACTCGCAGCCGACCGTTACTCCCGACGGGCGATACGTCATTTTTGGCTCTTTGCGTTCGGGCATCGAATCGCTCTGGCGGATGAACGCAGACGGAAGCGAACAGACATTATTGGTTCAGGATGCGCTCCGCGAACCTCTGGCAATTATGCCTGACGGATTGATTTATTATCACAGCACAAAAGGCGGCGCGGCGATGTGGCGAGTTCCGGTCGAAGGCGGGCAGCCGGAGAAACTCTTTGCCGGAAGATACTTCCCTTCCGCCGTCTCGCCCGACGGCAAATTTCTCGCCGCAAGCGTTCGTCCCGAAGCAGCTAAAGCATACTCACTTGCCGTATTAGCCGTTGAAGAAAATTCTCTGCGCGTCGTCAGCGAATTCAAACCTGTCGAAGGAGCGGAGTTGCCGAACTGGCTGCGCTGGACGCCTGACGGCAAAGCAATCGTTTATATCGTCACCAAAAAAGGAATCAGCAATTTATGGGCGCAACCCGTGGACGGCGGCAAACCCAAACAATTGACTAACTTTACAAGCAACCGCATTTATTCCTTCGATTTTTCGCCCGACGGCAAACAAATAATATGCGCTCGCGGCGAATTATCCGGCTACATTGTACTGCTCACAAATGAATAAATTCGTGGTAAACGAATCAGGTAATTTTTGGTAATTTTTCAAAGCCTCCCGCGAAATTATGGTAATTCCGACTCGAAAAGGTTATTGTGCCAAAAAATCTAGACGGGTTTAGTTCGGTCTGGCAGAAAGTTGAACTGCTGCAAAAAGCGTTTTAAGCATTTATGCACTTTTGTAACGCGCTCAACCGAAATGTCATAGACAATCAAGACATACATAAATTTTCAAAAAATATAAAAAGTTGCTGACTTTTTTCCTTTTGTATGTTATAAAACTTTCACCCGAATTTTCCAAGCAGTTTTATCAGATAATAAAAATGAGTTATCGCACGGCTCTCACGGAGCGACTCATCCAAACTCTCTTTAAGTTGATTCGTCGCCCGCATTCGCGGCAAGAATTGGCGCGTGAATACGGCGTAAATGCCAAAACCATCAGCCGCGATATTGACGCGCTTTCGCTTGAATATCCAATTGTCATAAGGCGTGAAGGAAGAGAGGTTTTCTATCAATTTGCCGAGGGCTTTAAATTTGAATTTCCCCAAATATCAATTGAAGAACTCGCCACGATTCTGCTTGCACAAAAATCTATCGCCGGAATCGGCATTACCGCCAAAGGCTCGGTTTATGCCGGGTATGCCGACTCCTTGCTTGAAAAAATCAGAAAATCTCTGCCCAATTCCGTCCGCGAAAGAATGGACGCGCTTTCAAATGTGTATGGCTCGGCGGCGATTCCGGCAAAGAATTTCGCTCGCCATACCGAAACGATTGACCGCTTGGCTTCGTGCGCGGTGCGGCAAAAACGAGTTTCACTGTATTATCATTCGCTCGGTAGTAATGAAGAAAAGACGCGCGTTTTAGAGCCATACGCCGTTTATTTCGACCCCGACGGCGCAACTTTGAAACTCGTCGCCTTTGAACCGAATTACAAAACGCTCCGCGTGTTTTCGATTGAACGAATCGCCAATGTGAAAGAGTTAAATGAAAACTTCAAGCGTCCAAAAGAATTCAGTCTTAAAGAATATCTCGACGATAATTGCTTTAACGGCATTCACGGCAAATCCGTAACGGTTCGGTTAAAAGCAAAAGGCATCACGGCGCGAATCTTTGCGGAAAGAAAATTTCACCCGACGCAAAAAACAATTGAAAAGAAACAACGTCGCGGTGCATCGCCGGAAACCATCATGATTGAAATGCGTGTGGCAAACGGCAGAGGATTAATCAGATTTATCTTAAGCTGGCTTCCCAACGTCGAGGTCGTTTCGCCGAAAGAGATTAAAGAAGAAGTCAGAGAAGTTTTATTAAAGGGTTTAGAAAATTTTTAGATAAATCTCTCAATCAAGGAGAATACTTGTCCGTTTTGATTGTTACAATGCTTTTATAAATTATAAGGAAAACTAAAATGAGGCTTCACTTTACACTTTCGCCAAACACAAAACCCGTCCCATTTGATTACCAACATTGGCTGACGGGCGTATTTCACAAATGGCTTGCAGACAATGATTTGCACGATAAAATCAGCCTTTATTCGCTTTCTTGGTTGGATGGAAGCCGAAGAGTCGTCAATCGTTTGGAGTTTCCAAACGGCGCGAGTTGGTTTGTCAGTTTTTACGAAGACGAATATGTCGAAAAACTTGTGAATGGCGCGTTGAGCGACCCAGAAATGTTCTGCGGAATGCGCGTCCTGCAAATCCGGCAGCAAACCACGCCCGATTTCGGCACAAAATACAAATTTAAAGTAGCAAGTCCGGTCTTTGCGAAAGGCAAAACTCCAGCAAATGGCAAACCGCCGCATCATTATCTTTTCAACGAACCGGAAACCGACGCAATTTTAACCGCCACGCTCATTCACAAAATGGACGTTGCCAACCGCGAAGCCGACGAAGTAAGATTTACCGGCGCAGACAAACAAGTAAAAGTCGGCTTTGACCGCGAGTTTGCAAACCCGAAAATAAAACTCGTCCGCATCAAAGACACCGACCACAAAGCAAGCATCTGCCCCATAATTGTCGAAGGCACACCCAAAGCCGTGCGCTTCGCCTGGAACGTCGGCATCGGCAACAGCACGGGAAGTTGTTTTGGTGCATTAGCTTGATTTGAAAGATATTTGATTAATTTTTTGAAAACAGACTTGACTGTCACGAAAAAATTTTCTATTGTTAAAAAGATTCATTGCTTAGAAAGACCATAGGAGTTTGATTGAATCTTTTTAATTGAACCTTATTTAGGAATAGAAATATGGTTTTTCTTAAATGAACACGAAAAAAGGTGACGGTCTTGCTATCAACAATTACCCGGCACCTTTCTATTACGAAGGCGTGGCGGAATTAGGTATACGCATCCGATTCTCAATCGGACGGTATTGAACTTTGCGGGTTCAAATCCCGCCGCCTTCATCATATTTTGACACAAATGTGTGATGTTTCAAACTGAGAGAGGAAGAATGACAGTAGATTTCAAATTTTTACTTAAAGAACCGGATTTTTCCGTTCGTGGAAAATTGACTATTGAAGCAATCGCGCCGCTTTCGATGGTGGCGAGCTTGCCGGGCAAATACTATCGTAGTCAGCCCGAACCAACTCCGCAAATGCTTTATGGAATGATTGAAAACGCGCTGGGTTGGCACATTTCCGTTAAAGAAAGAAATGAACTCGGCAAAAAATTAAAAAAGAAATTTGGAACGGAATTGGGAAAATCAGGCGTTGGCTTTGTTAGTTTGTTGCAATTTCATTTGCGTTTCGGAACTTCTTGTTTGCCGCCGCTTCTTCATTTTGACGATTATTGGACACAGCATTTGAGAGGCGGCGGCTTTATCGGTGGAAGCAGAAATTATGACAATCGTTTAATTCCACTGATGAACGCGCAGCGTGGCGGACAAATCAACATCGGCGACCAAAGCGAAGAGAAAGGTTTTAGCAAAGACCCGAACAAAATTAACGATTTCAAAGACGGCGACGGCGTTCACGTCAATGTCGTGCGCGACCTTTTTCCGCAATATTATTCCAGCCCGACACCACGCGAATATATTTTGCCGAAAGGAAAATATAAATTCGTCGTCGAAACTTCAAACGCGCTGGCAGAAATGATTGGCGAAGCAATTGAAAATCCAGCTGCACCGCTTTATTTAGGTTCAAACGACGGTTGGATTGAAGCCGAATGGGAGGTTTTAACGTGAAAGATTTATTGACAAATTTGATTCACCCTTATTCGCGTTATGGTTTGGCGGTTGCTTTGCTGGAAGCCAGAACTTCGCCTGATGAATTAACCGAAGAAAATGTTTCCGAATTTCTCGCACAAACTATTGAACTAGGATTAGAAAATTTTAGATTTGCAACTGACGACAATCCGCAAACGACAAACGTTCTGCATTTTTATACAATAAAATCAAAAGATTTAAGACAAAACAGCAAACTCATTCAATCCGCCGGACTCGCCGCGCAAGGTAAGTATCTTGCGCCAACCATTTTAACAACCGATGGTGACGCGAAAGGAACTTTCGACAATGCAATTAAAATTTTGGAGTTGTTGGAAAAGGGTTCGCCACTTGAAAGCAAATATGTTTTGAGCCGTTCTTTCGCACCGACAACTGCCAAAATCAACAATGGACGCGGTTCGCAATCACCACCGGATGGAACTTTGTTTGAAGCCGCTTGTTCTGTAATTACGACTTTAACCAAAATAAAACCGGCAGCTTGGATTGACGGCAGAAATACAATTATTGTTCCTGATTTGTCACTTGAAGAAAAAAATGTTGATGGTCGTAAAGTTATCGAATTAAAAAATTTCGTTGACCTTTTTTCTCAAATGATGATAACGGGTCAAAAAGAAGGCTTAATGAATGCCACACTGCAACCAAAAAAGATAAAAGAAAGTTCCGCCGCAAAAGAAACCGACAAGACAGAAACGGAAGAAAATAAACCCGCGAAATCCGAATATCGTCGCCCAAAAATCTTCAATGGAAATTATCCTTTTGCGCCGAGAAATTCGGCGTTTGGGGCAATTGGTTTATTAGCGGCAATCGGCAGATGGGGGAAAATGGCGGGCAAAGTTGCTTGGGCAAAGGAAGTTTTAGAATCAATCGCCGGAAAAAAGGACGACCCGACAAAACCGAGCCGTCCGCTTTATCTCATCAGTTATGACGCAATCGAGCAAGTTCAATTTACGCATCACGTCGTCGGACTTTCGGTTTCGGGCGCACTTTCCGAAATGATTGAATCTCTGGCGCGTGAAACCAGACTTTATGCTGATATGGACGGTGATTTTCCAAATCATTATGATTCAAAATTCAAAACAAATTATGAACTTTTTGGTTTGATGGCAAACCGTTTTTTACAACTTTTTACTCAACCCGCGTTTCAAGATTTTTTGGCATTTCGGGCGGAGTATTCAATAAAAATCGAACCACTTTTAAAGGAGTATTTTATGGAAACAAGAAAAATAAATCGTGAAATTGTCGAATCGGCGCGTGCGCTTGGACAATGGCTAAATCGTATGGCTTACTTTGTCGCAAAAGGCGAAGTAGAAAAAGAGAAAAACTTGTCTGATTTGGAACAAGCTAAGAAAATTCGACAAGTCAAAGCGAAAATTTTAACTGCAATTGAGAGTGCGGTAATGAGTGCGAAAACTCCACAAGAAATGTTTTCACTCACATCAATTCGCGCTGTCAGACTTTCAAACGAAGAAATGCCTGCAACAGTATCTATTTTTGAAGATGAGGCAATCGTTGGCGAAAAACTTTCGCTAAAAGACTCAAAACACTTGCTTACTGCTTACCTACGTTTGCAGTCGTCTTTTGTGAAGAGAGAAAACAAAATGGATTCGACTGAGCAAAATTCGCCAGTCATTGATGAAAAATATCCGATAGAAAATTAGAAAAATTTCAAACAGGAGAAAAACTATGGAAATCAAAGGAATACTTGTAACGCTTCTCGCGCCGATGACCGACCACATTGCCAACGGCGGCGAAAAGATTTTGGGAAACGCTTCGTCAATCAAACAACGTCCTGACGGGCGCGTTTATATTTCAGGACAAAAACAACGCCACGCACTTTTCAGCGCGATGGAACGCTTGAATTTTTCAGACGGCAAACGCGGCGAAACTTATGTTTCAAACGGCGACGGCACGACGACAATTATCGAAAAAGATTTACGCGCCGATTTGGGCGGTTTTTTGCAAACCAAAAAGGAAAGTTATTCAGGACGCAGAACCGCGCCTTTGACCGCTACGCCAGCCGTTGCGCTTGAACCGAGCGAAGTCGGACGCGATTTGTTGATTCGTCTGAAAGTCAACGAAAACAAAGACACTCGTGACCAAGCCTTGGCAACCCGTGAATACAGCCAAGACGATATGATGCTGATGAGCTTTTTTATTGACATCGGCGCGGTTAGCATTCGCAAGGATTTCACCTATGAAGGCGAAATGCACTTGCAAACAAATTACAAAAAGCACGTTGACGAAAACGAAAGAAAACGCCGCGTCAAACTGGCTTTAGAAGCAACAAACTCTTTGACTGATTACGCCAACAACGCCCGAAATGCGACGAGCGGCGAACCGCAGAAAGTTTTAATTGTCTTCGACTCGAAATTGAGCCGGAAAGCCGCCCGCTATTTCACCGCCGAAGAACCCGAACAGAAAAACATTTTGCGCGAACTTGAAAAACGCAACGCGATTTATTTCTTCGGCGACGATACGGCAAGCGAAGGCGACAGCGTTTTTGATGCTTACGAAAAAGCCGCAGAATTCTTGGACGAAAACACTTTGTTTGACCCAAGCGGCGACGCACAACCGATTACCACCGACGAATATGAGCAGCAATCAAAAGCCTAAGCCGATTGCCAAACCGACGGGCGTTTTGCTTGAAGAACACATCGAGAATCTTTTAAAGCAAGCCGAAATTGCTTTGAAAATGCGCCCGTTTGTCGTGCGAAAATATCTTGAATTGACAGGCGAAGATTTTGCTTCGGCGGTCAAGCAAAGTGCGCGTTGGCACGACGAAGGCAAAAAGCATAAAGATTGGCAAGGTGCTTGCCAAAAGGATTTTGAAATTTACCAAACTTTTAGCGAAGCCAAAAAGAAATCTTTACCACATAGTTGGGCAAAGCATATTCAAAAAGCCGGAATCAGACACGAATTAGCTTCGCTCGAAATTATTTACCGCTTGCAAGCAAATGTTTCCGTTCCAGTTAGAGTTGCAGTTGCGGCGCATCATGGCAAACTCGGCGAAAAGCACGAACATAGATGGCAGGAACATAAAGAATTTCAAAAGTTTTGGGATGAATTTTACGGACTCGGACATTCATTTCAAACAGGCGAGAAGGAAAGTTTTGAGCAAGCAATTTTGGAGCGTTATCGTTTTGCAGGTGTTCGTGCTTGGTTACAGATGATTGACCACCGCGCCAGCGCGTTTGAAGACAGTCAAGAATTGCCGCCGCTCGGAACTTTTTCATACAAATTTCCTTGGAAAGGTAAAGAACGCGGCGTTCAAAAGTTGGTCAAAGAAATTTGGGACGAACCATTTGCAATTCTTCGTGCGCCGACGGGCGCGGGAAAAACCGATGCAGCTTTGCTTTGGGCAAATCATCAAGTCGAAAAAGGACGCGCCGACCGTTTGATTGTGGCGATGCCAACACGCTTTACGGCAAACGCGCTTTCCATTTCTACGACCGAAAAGAACTTCAAAAACTTGGGTGATGCTGGACTTTATCATTCAAGCGCGTGGTATCAGCGCATCAAAGACAAACTGAATCCAACTTGGAAAGAAAAATCTTTTATTAACAAAGAGCAAGAGTTAGCGCGGAAATTAGAAACGCCCTTTACCGTAACGACAATTGACCATCTTTGCATTTCGCTGACCGGAACACGCGAAGACCATCACGCCATCTTTTTTGGCTTGGCTCATTCGTGCGTCGTGATTGACGAGTCTGATTTTTACGACGATTTCACGCAACAAAATATTGTTACTTTGCTTCGTGCTTTGCGAATTTTGAAAGTTCCGGTTTTGCTAATGAGCGCAACCGTTCCAGAATCAGCGCGGGAAACTTTTTCTAAATCCGGTTTTACGATTGAAAAAATTCACGCTGACAATTCTGATATTGAGCGTGAGCGATGTTCGATAAAACGCTATGGGAAATCCGAAAAGCCCGAAGAAATCGAAGAACTTTTGGAACGCGCTTTGAAGCAGCCAACAATTATTTACGCTAACACAGTTTCACGCGCACAGGCTTATTACAATTGGTTTAGAGCGCGAGATTGCGACGGCATTATTTCGTATCACAGCCGTTTTACCGAACCGCACAAGGTGGAAAAAGAAAATCTTCTGCGCGAAATGCTCGGCAAAGAAACTTGGGAAAAAGGAATGCAACACGGCGTTGCGATTCTGACGCAAATCGGAGAAATCAGCGTCAACATCAGCGCGGATTTAATGATTTCGGATTTATGTCCGCTTGACAGATTGGCTCAACGAGTCGGCAGACTTTCTCGTTTTTCCGAAAACATCGGCGAACTTTTTGTTATCGAACCGCAAAGAACAAATAAAAAAGGTGAAATCGAATTTTATCCCGCACCTTACGGCTCATTTAGTCCGAATAGCGGTTGGCAAACATCGGAAGCCTTAGCGATGTCAAACGAACTTTTGAAAGACGGAATTTACAGTGCGAAAGATTTTGTTGGTTTGGTTAATCAACTGTATCCGAGTGAATTAAACATCGAACCGCATGTTCGCGCAAATATCCGCGCACTCGAAGATATGGTTGTCACGAATTGGCTGATTTTGCCAGTAATAAAAGTTGAGCAAGATGATGACAACGTAGAAGGTAAATGGAAATCGCGTGATATTGCGCCGCAAACAACCGTGTTTGCTGACTATGACATTTGGTTTGACAATAAAACTACTTATTTCGATAACCAAAGCGAGCGAAAAGAGTTTGAGATGCGATACGGAATTCAATGCTACTCTTGGCAAATAAAAAGAGCAATTGAAGAAAACTGGATTGACCCAGTTACATTCACAATTCGTGAGGAAGATGAGGTCTTATTTATAGTTAATTCAAAGTTCTACGATTCTGAAATTGGTCTAAATTTTCCTTTTGAAAAAGAAATTGACGATTAAGGAAACTAATTACCATTCAAGGCACATAAGTTTGTTGGGTATAATCGGGTATAACATTGACTATGATTGATTCTATCGAAAACATCACGATTGAATTTTCGCCGTCGCACGAGATTTTCAGTTTGATTTTTGAAATTGACGAACCTAAAGATTAACGCAATAAATTCAGATGGATTGGAATTTTATTTTCACTTGGTAGAAATTTGCTAAATTTGAGAATAGGTTTGGCATTTGAGATAAAATTTATGCAATCAATTTTTGGATAAATCCTTAATTTAATCAGTGTGGAATTGAAACATAGTTTGCAAACTACGCGCTTGCTGTATCACCTGAAACTTTTAATTGAACCGATGCGGAATTAAAACACGGAGCGGACTTTATGCAAACAACATTTGAACAGGCAGTTGAAGTTATTCGGGAACTTTCGGCTGACGATTTTGAAAAATTGGAAGAATGGATTGAAAAGAGAAAATCGGAACAATCGGCGGAAGAAAATACCGAGCAGGATATATATCAAAAAAGGATGAACTGGCTGAAAGCCAATCGCGCCGAATATGGCGGTCAGTATGTTGTTCTTGATGGCGATAGGCTTTTAGGCGTTGCGCCGACTTATCCGCAGGGAAGAAAAATTGCCGAGGCTTGCGGTGTTCCCGATGCTTTTGTCAATTATCTTTCCCGACCGGACGAAGAAGGTTTTACGGGAGGCTGGTAATGGCGGAGAGTATAAATTTCGTGAAGTCGTTTGCATACGACGCGGGACAAAACGGTATTAATGTTCCGGTTGAAATAAAACTTTCCGGCAAAGTCGCGGCTTTCGATGCCAAGATTGAAACCGGCTCGACAAACTGCATTTTCGCCCGAAAATTCGGCGAGGAAATCGGAATCGAGATTGAAAACGGCTTGCCGAAACGTATCAGAACGGTAAGGGAAAGTTTTTTGACTTATGAACATGAAGTTAGGCTCGCGGTTTTGGGCTATGATTTCGATGTTTTAGTTTGCTTTGCCGAAGACGCTGAATTTCAAACGAATGTTTTGGGAAGATACGGCTTTTTAATGCAAATCAAACTCGGTTTGATTGATTATGAAGGCAAAGTTTTGATTAGTCCGTATGACGCATAAAACATTATACGTATAGCACAATGAACGAACTCACGAAATTTACGGGGACGGAAGTCGGATATTATTTTATCTGCCGGAAAAAACTGTGGTGGTTTCATCACGGCATCCAGATGGAAACCGAATCAGACCGCGTGAAGTTGGGGAAGCTCGTTCACGAAAAATCTTACGAGCGCAAGAAAAAGGAAATCTCGATTGACGGGAAGATTGTGCTTGATTGGCAGGCGGACGGCGTGATTCACGAAGTCAAACTTACCGATAGTATGGAAGAAGCGCACGAGTTTCAGCTGCTTTATTACATTTATTATCTCAAGCAAAAAGGTGTTAAAGGTTTACGCGGACAGATTGATTATCCGAAGTTGCGGCAAACGCAAATCGTCGAATTAACTGCCGAAAAAGAATCGGAACTCGAAAGGGCTTTGCAGGAAATGGAGAAAATCAGTTCGATGGATGCGCCGCCGGAAGTCGAATTTATGAAGATTTGTCGTTCGTGCAGTTATGCCGAACTTTGTTGGGGATGAACCGATTGCGGATTGCGGAATAACTATGAACTTGGTATTTCGCAAATAATCCAAAATCCAAAATCTAAAATCCAAAATTGAATATGGCACGTCATTATTATCTAACCCGTTCAGGTCGTTTGCGGCGCAAGGACAACACGCTTTTGTTTGAGCTTTCAGGCGAGATTGTGGATGAAAAGCCGAAAATTCAAGAAGCGGAAACGGGCAATGCAGAAACCGTCGATGACGGTTCGGAAGAAGTTCTTTCCACAATTGGACAGAAAATTGGCGCGGATTATTTGGGCGAATTATTTCTTGAATCGGACACGGAAAATCTAATCGAAGCGTGTTCACTCGTAACGGCTGGTGAAACGGAAAACGATAAGCCGGTGCGCGTTCGGGAAAAGCGTGTGATTCCGGTCGAAGACGTTGACGCGATTTGGTGTTTTCAGGAACTTGATTTGAATGCGAAGGTTTTAAATTTTCTCGCTTCAAAAAAAATTCCGCTTCATTTTTTCAATTATTACGGCTTTTACACCGGCTCATTCTATCCGCGAGAATACTTGCAAGCCGGATTTCTGCTCGTCAAACAGGTCAGGCATTACAGTTCAAATCTAAAACGTCTGCGGCTTGCAAAAGAGTTAATCGGCGCGGCGCTGCACAACATTTTGCGAAATTTGCGTTATTACGGAACGCGCGGCGTTGATTTATTGGCTGAAACCGAACTCGTGCAGACGGAAGTTTTGCGCCTTGAAAGCGTCAAGCAGATTAACGAATTAATGGCGTGCGAAGGACGTGCGCGAGCGGCTTATTACAAAGCGTTTGAGAAAATCATCAAGCGCGATGTCGAATTTAAAAAGCGTGTTCGCCGTCCGCCCGACAATATGGTCAATGCGTTGATTTCATTTACCAACGGCTTGGTTTATTCATCCGTGCTGACACAGATTTATCGCTCGCAACTGGACCCGACGATTTCATTTCTGCACGAACCCGGATTCAGAAGATTCTCGCTGGCACTGGATTTAGCGGAAGTTTTCAAACCGATTTTGGCAGACAGATTGATATTTCGACTTTTCAACAACAGACAGCTTTCGGAAAAACATTTCGCGCAGGATTTGAATTGTTGTTATTTGAAAGATTCAGGTCGTAAAATAGTTTTGAAGGAATGGGATGCACGATTGCAGACAACGATTGAACACCGGCGACTTAAACGAAAAGTCAGTTATGAAAGACTCATCAGATTGGAATGTTACAAACTTGTCAAACATCTGACGGAAGTCGAAGAATATAAAGGTTTTCATGCCTGGTGGTAATAAAAACTACATTAACAGGTTATCAGTTGATGCGGAAACACGCGCGAAGCAACTGTGTAAGGATGAAACAATTAATTCAATGTAATAGGATTCACGCCCTTACGCGCGTGCGGGCTTCCGCCAACATCGGCTTTTTAACTGCGTAACTTTTAATCAAATAAAAAACACAGTTCTTGAAATCAAAATTTATGTATGTTTTAATTGTCTATGATATTTCGGTTGAACGCGTCACGAAAGTTCACAAATGTCTGAAACGCTATTTGAATTGGCGGCAAAATTCCGTGTTTGAAGGCGAATTGACCGAAGCGCAAATTGAAATTGTCAAAAATGATTTGCGAAATATTATGAATAACGAAACCGATTCGGTTCTGTTATATATTGCCAGAGATGAAAAATGGCTGCGTCGTGAAGAGATGGGAAACCAGCGCGGAACGACTTCTAATTTGTTATAATGCAGCAGGATAGATGCTATACGGTAAATCCGCAAAGTCGTCAACCGTCTGGAAATCAGGTAAAACAAAGATAAAACACTTCGCAAAATTAAATGAACAAAAGCTAAAATATTCTAAGTATTAAAGTTAACCAACGTCGTCAACTTCCCGCACTTTTCACACTACTGCCACCTGACGACCGCAAAACAAAAGAAATGATTGCCAAAATTCGCTAAATCCAATAAAATCAATAACACTTATTACTCGGAAATCGGACTTTTAATTGAACCAATGTGGAATTGAAACCTCGTCTGAAAAGCACTTCGAAGTTGAATCGCCGTCTTTTAATTGAACCAATGTGGAATTGAAACTCGCAAAGCAGAGCGGGCTTTGTTTTTAAAGCCTGACTTTTAATTGAACCAATGTGGAATTGAAACGACTTATTGCGGGCGAAGATTTAGCGGCACTCGATGCCTTTTAATTGAACCAATGTGGAATTGAAACATGTGCCGGCACGGTTGGAATCGAAACGGCGGCGAACTTTTAATTGAACCAATGTGGAATTGAAACTCGCCAGTTTTGAAAAACAGCGCAGTCGTTTTTGTGCTCTTTTAATTGAACCAATGTGGAATTGAAACCAAGTTGTCGTTGCTGTGAAAAAAGATGAAGTTAAACTTTTAATTGAACCAATGTGGAATTGAAACCTCGATGACTCGCTCAACAAAGAAGTCGTTGGAACGCTTTTAATTGAACCAATGTGGAATTGAAACGATTGCAAAACGCATCACTTCAATTTAACAAGAAACTTTTAATTGAACCAATGTGGAATTGAAACGAGGCAAGCGAGATTTTAAGCTATGCCCTTGACCTGTCTTTTAATTGAACCAATGTGGAATTGAAACTCTTTATTCAAGCCACAGCTATTAAAAAGATTCGCAACTTTTAATTGAACCAATGTGGAATTGAAACACGCTTGAGCAGCAAACGCGCTCTGATTTTGCTCACCTTTTAATTGAACCAATGTGGAATTGAAACGTTGTTTTCCGCGACTGTTTGCTGCAATCACAGATTCTTTTAATTGAACCAATGTGGAATTGAAACTTGATATACAAATGCCGCCCGTCGCTTGCCCCCCCCCTTTTAATTGAACCAATGTGGAATTGAAACGTTTTTCCAAATGGATTCGATTTAACTTATCGCTGGCTTTTAATTGAACCAATGTGGAATTGAAACATGAGTTGTTGCCTGACTCCACTTCAAACGCCGACTTTTAATTGAACCAATGTGGAATTGAAACCTCTGTGGATTTATTTTTTATTTTGCCATAACTCACACCTTTACTCACACTTTGAATTGATACTTAGTCGGACACAATTAAGTTAAAGTTAGGACAATTTATCACTTGCCAAATAATCGATAATGGAAAGTTGATAATTGATAAAGGCACGGCTTCCGACCAAATTATCAATTATCAACTTTCCATCTAGTTAGATGGAAATTTAGCTTGATTTAAATTTGTCCGACTACTTATTCGCTGATATTTTAAGAAAAGCCAAGATGACTTTATTATAGCTGAACACAGTGAAATAAACAGATTAGAGTAGAAGTGAAAGTTCAAGAAAACTATTGAAAACAGCCTAAATTTGATATGTAATCAGCATCTCGGTGCTTCAAATCCATTCACCAACTTCAACAAATTTATAAAGAGAAAGGCATCTCAATCAAGATGCCTTTTTTGTGTCAAATACCCTTTTATAAGTTTTCAAGGTTTATGGGAAAATTCCCAACTCGGCATAGCACACTGCTATTTTGTTGAGCGCGTTGATAAAAGCGGCGGTTCGTAAAGTCCCGACTTCTTTTTTTTGTTTTAAGATTTCCCGAATCTGCTGATAAGATGAAATCATTGTTTCTTCCAAACCCGAATAAACAAGGTCGGCTTCGTCCGCGCCGCGGGCAACCAGATTACGTTCTTCCCTGGTTAATTTTCTGCCAGTTTCCTTCTCAATCAACTGCAGCAGCCGGTCAAATGTGCCTTGTTCAAAGCGTTTTTCCATTCTGCCGAAACGAACGTGCGACAGATTTTTGAGCCACTCAAAATAGGAAACCGTAACGCCGCCCGCGTTCAGATAAATATCGGGAACAACCATAATGCCTTTTTCCTGCAAAATATCTTCGGCATTGGCGGTAATCGGTCCGTTTGCGCCTTCGCCGATGATTTTTGCTTTGACGCGCGGCGCGTTTTCCGCCGTTATCTGATTTTCGAGCGCGGCGGGAATCAAAATATCGCATTCGATTTCGAGCGCGTCTTCACGGCGGTCAAGGTTTTTCGCGTTCGGAAAATTAAGAATTGAGCCGGTTTCTTTGCGATGATGCATTAAATCTTCCAAGTTAATGCCGTTTTCATCGTAAATTGCGCCTTCGTATTCGGCAAACGCAATAATTCTCGCGCCGCCTTCCTGACAGAACTTCGCCGCGTGATAACCGACGTTTCCCAAGCCTTGCACGACAACCGTCTTGCCTTCGATTCCCTTTTCCAAACCGATTTCCTTCATATCTTCGGCGTTGTCGCAGACTTCGCGTAGACCGTAAAAAACGCCTAATCCGGTCGCTTCGTTGCGTCCGCGAATGCCGCCTTGCGAAACGGTTTTCCCCGTAACGCAGCCGAGTGCGTCGATTTGTTCGGGATGAAACGCCAGATAAGTGTCGGCAATCCAGGACATTTCACGCGCTCCGGTGCCATAATCGGGCGCGGGAACATCTATTGCGGGACCGATGAAATTTTTCTTGATAAGTTCCGCCGTGTAACGCCGCGTGATTTGTTCGAGTTCGCTTCGAGAATGATCTTTCGGATTGATTTTCACCGCGCCTTTCGCGCCGCCAAATGGTACATCAACCACCGCGCACTTATAAGTCATCAACGAAGCCAGCGCGACGACTTCGTCTGCGCTCGCTTCTTCGGAATATCTGATGCCGCCTTTGACGGGCAATTTATGATGGCTGTGTTCGGCACGCCACGCGGTTATCGTTTTGTAGCCGTCGCCGGTTCTAATCGGAAACTGAAACGAATAAACGCTGTTGCATATTTTTATCTGGTTCAACAATCCTTCGGGATGGGGGGTCAAAGCGGCGGCTTTATCAAAATAATGAGCCACACTTGCTAAAAATTTTTTCCCCTGCTGTTCTGCATTCATAACTTAGTTTTTCCTTCTTGATTAAAATAATAAAAGCAAAGTTATCCTAACTTATCATTTTATCAATTGCAGGAAAAGTTTCACTATCTAATCATTTTTAATGGTAAAAACTGGTATCACTTTTTTGCGAAAAATGTTAATGTTAATTTGACTAAAAAAATGGAGGATTTTTTTTATAATGTCTTTAATAATTTGTCCTGAGTGCGCGCACGAGGTTTCAACAACCGCCTCTGCGTGTCCAAATTGCGGTCATTCATTTGTTCCGCCGGTCGTTACACCGCCCATTCAAAGAAATGTCGTGGTCAGCGAAGTTCCGCGAGAACGAGAAGGTTTCCCGCCGTGGGCGTTTATCCCGCTCGGCGTTTTGGGTTTATTGCTCGTATTTCTGCTTTTTTACTTTTTGAAGAGCGACGATGCCGCCAACGGCAATATTAACGTTAATGTTGCCGCGCAAAGAATACCCGCCAACACGCGCGAAACAACCGTTCGCACTGACACGCAGCCGAATGAAGTAGTCATTCCGCCGTCGTCCGAACCGCAGCAAGTAATTGTTCCGCCGTCTTCGTCATCGCAGACAACTGTTACGACAGTTCCGCCTGAAACGGTTGCACCGGACAGGGGAACAGTTAGCTTAGAAGCAAAAATTGCGACTAAATCGGGAAACATCCAGCCCGTTAAAGACGAAAAGTTTTATTTGCTCGATAAAGATTTGCAAAGTATTTTGAGCGACGCAAACCTCAGTGATGAAACAGGACAAGGCTTAACTACGGCTTTTGGTTTGTCGGTCGTTTATCCCGATAAATACAGCGAAACCAGAAAAAAAGCGTTGGATGCCATCAATAAGCACGTTAAATACGACGTTACAACTGATTCAAGCGGTAAAGCGCAAATGAAAGATGTCAAACCCGACAGTTATTATCTGTTCGGCATTACCAAAACGCGCAACGGCTACGCCATCTGGAGTTCGCCTGTTTCGATTAGACCGGGTGATAATTCGCTGGTGCTTGACCCGGTGCGAATGACTGAAATTACTCAGTAATAGAAAGTTACAATTAAAATAAGAAAGCGCAGATATTTTGTCTGCGCTTTTTGTTTTTAGTTGGGCATTAAAACTCAATCCAATCCGTCGGTTCGCGGTGATATGAAATCGTAATTTGCGTTTCGACTTTAAAGAGCGGCGAGCGCATCTGCAAAGCAGTTTGCGCCGTCAGCCGTGCCAGATGCGGTTCGTTGGCGCGTTGCGAGAGATGTGCTAAAACAATGTGCCGTGCGCTCCCGTCAAAATCATCGGTCAGCCAATCGGATAAATCTTCGTTTGACAGATGTCCGGTGCGCGACAAAATTCTCTGCTTCAATTCCCAAGTATAAATCGGACAGGTTTTAAGCATATCGCGGCTGTGATTCGATTCGATAATGATGCCGTCGCAGCCGCGCAGTTTTTCCTTGATAAGTGTTGTAAAACAACCTAAATCCATCAAAGTTGCGATTCTCACGCCGCCGTTTTTCGCTACAAAACCAAAATTATCCACCGCGTCGTGCGGAACGCTGAATGGCTCGAAATCAATATCGCCGATGCAAAAATTCTTGCTTGATTCAATTTCAACCGTCCGATTTTTTATTTTTTCGGCGCGTTTGGCGGCTTCGTTGTTCTGGCTGCGAGTGTCGCGCAAATAAGCATTTTTCGTTTCACCCGACATATAAACATTACAACCGACAGTATTGAGCAAAACGCGCAAACCGCCCGCGTGGTCGCCGTGTTCATGCGTGATTAAAACCGCGTCTAAATCTTTAAAATCCATGCCGACAACTGCCAAACGGCGCAAAGTTTCCTTCGCGCTTAAACCGGCATCAACTAAAATTTTTGTTTTTTCGGTGCAGATTAAAACAGAATTGCCTGTCGAACCGCTGCCGAGAACTGTAAATTTCATCAATTAAAGATGTTATCACGAAAATAATTTAACAGATGTTTTTGTTTAAACTTTTGCTGAAACTGACGTTCCGCTGCCGCTTTCAGTTTGCTGCCGCGCGTGATACGAACTGCGCGTTAAAGGCGAAGATTCGACGTGCTTAAAACCCAAACTCAGACCAATCTTTTTCCATTCGGCAAATTCTTCGGGTGTTACATATCTTTCAACAGGCAGACGTTTTTCGTAAGGTTGGAGATATTGCCCGATGGTCATAATGTCGCAGGAAACGCTTCGTAAATCTTTCATCAGCGCGACGACCTCTTCAAATTCTTCACCGAGTCCAGCCATAATGCCGCTTTTTGTTTTCATTTGGGAAAAGCGCGTGTCGCGGTAATGCGCCGCGCGTTCTAAAAGCGTCATTGATTGCTGATATTTTGCATCGGGACGGACGCGGCGATAAAGCCGCGCAATTGTTTCCGTGTTGTGATTAAGAACTTCGGGACGCGCTGCCAAAACCGTGTTGAGCGCGTCTTCATTGCCTTGAAAATCAGGAATCAAAACTTCGACACGGCACGTCGGGTTCGTTTCGTGAACTTTGCGAATCGTTTTCGCCCAATGCGCCGCGCCGCCGTCCGGCAAATCATCACGATTGACCGATGTAATAACGGCGTGAGCAAGTCCTAAATGTTTCACCGCTTCGGCAACATGCGTCGGCTCAAGCGGGTCGAGTTCCATCGGCTTGCCTTTGTTGACCGCGCAAAATCCGCAATGCCGCGTGCAGGTGTCGCCGCCGAGCATAAATGTCGCCGTTTTGTCCGTCCAACATTCAAAAATGTTCGGGCAACGCGCTTCTTGGCAAACCGTGTGCAGATTCAAACCATCAATCAACTTCAGAACCGCGTTCTGATTGGTCGGGTCGCCGATTTTGATTTTCAGCCAATCGGGTTTTGGCAATCTTTCGCGCTTGCGGCTTTTGGCAACAAATTTTTCGATTAAAACTTTTTCTTCAATCATATAAATAATAAAACCACAGATTAACACAAATTCAAGCCGATTTTAATTTCAAATCAGTTGTTTATTTGTATTCATCTGTGGTTAAATTTTTTGCTTTCGCCGAATTCAAAATTATGCGCTGCGTAATCTTTCGTATCGCTCGGCAACCGCGTCCCAATCAACCACGTCCCACCACGCTTTCAGATAATCCGGTCGGCGGTTGTTGTATTTCAGATAATAAGCGTGTTCCCAAACGTCGTTACCAAAAAGCGGCTCGCGTCCTTTGTGAAACGGCGTGTCCTGATTCGGCATCGCTTGGATTTCCAATTTGTCGCCGTTGGCGATGACAAAAACCCAGCCCGAACCGAATTGCTTTACGCCCGCGTCGTTGAATTTCGTTTTGAAATCGTCCAATGAGCCGAAATCGCGGTCAATCGCCGTCGCCAAATCGCCCGACGGCTTGCCGCCTTCGTTCAATTTCATAATTTTCCAAAACATCGAATGATTGATGTGTCCGCCGCCGTTGTTTCGCACCGCGCTGCGAATGTCTTCCGGTATCGAGTCCAAATCAGACAAAATCTCCGCCAAAGTTTTGTCCTGCAAATCAGCGTTTTTCTCAACCGCTTCGTTTAATTTATCAACGTATGCCTGATGATGTTTGTCGTGATGCAGTTTCATCGTTTCGGCATCAATCACCGGCTCGAGCGCGTCGAAATCATATTCGAGCGGCGGCAGTTCAAACGGATATTTCGCTGTGTTTATATTGCTTGTTGTCGTTGCAGTTTTCGTTTCCATAAATAATTTTCTCCTTGTTCGCTGCCGCTTGCGGCGGCAGATAAATTCCAACCGTTTTCAATACTGGCATATAAAATGGTAATGATTTTTCAGTATATCAAAAACCCTTTGTCAAAAAAAGCCGCATAATTATTCGACTGGTCTTGGTCCCGCGTCAATTCCTTTGACGCTGGCTTGGTTAATGACTTTGACGTGCAAATCATCAATCAAGCGCACCTGACACGACAGGCGCGTGTGGTCGCTCAAATCGGTTTTTGTGGCTAAGACAACTTTTTCCGGTTCGCCGATTTCGCCCGGATCGCCCGCTAAAACTTCGACGCGGCAAGTCGTGCATTTGGCGTTTCCGCCGCACCGATGCAAAATGTCAATGCCGTTGTCTTCAAGACATAAAACGAGTTTTCTTTCTTCTTCCGCTTCAAAAGCAACAATTCCTTCTGCTGTTTCCGCAGTAATTTTGTGCATTTATCTTTAACTCCTGCAAAACAAATTTTTATAAAACTTCTATTCTTTGAATTTGTCATAACTCGGCGGTGAAAAGCAAGCGACGAGATTTTAGATTTTGGATTTTGGATTTGCAATTTGCAATTTTGCGGTTTGAAAAATTTTTAGATGGAAAGTGCTGACCTTTTTTCTTTCGGCGCATCATCGCCTTGATATAAAACTTTCTCCAAAAAAAGTCCCGAAGGCGGCGCGGTAAATTTCGCGGGCGCGTTTGACTCAAATTTCAAAAGCCTTTGAAAAGCGTCATAAGAAAGATTTCCGCGCCCGACTTCCGCCAGAATACCGACAACTCTTCTGACCATTTTCCACAAAAAACGATTTGCGCCGATGCGAAAACAAATCAGATCGCCGTCGGTAAAAACTTCGGCTTTTTCAATGGCGACGATAGTTGATTGTTTTTTTCCTTCTTCTGTTTCGCAAAAAGACCCGAAATTATGTCTGCCGACAAGCATTTCCGCCGCTTCCCGCATTGCTTTCGCGTCCAGATTATCTTTTATCCACCAAACAAAAATTTTTGCAAATGCCGTCCGGCGCGTCGAGATTTGATAAAGATAATAGCGCGATGCAGCATCGCGGCGGGCGTTGAAATTTTCGGGCGCGTTGATTACCTTGATAAGATTGATGTCGGGCGGCAGTAAATCATTAAATCCTTGCAGAATCTGGCGCGGCGTAATATTTGTCTACAAATCGGAAACAATTAAATGAGCGGTTTGTGAAAGGGCGTGAACGCCCGCGTCGGTTCTCTCCGCGCCGCCGATTTCGACCTTTCCCGCAAAAAGCTGTCGCGCCGCGTTGACCAATTCACCCTGCACGGTTTTTGTATTATGCTGAATCTGCCAGCCGCGATAGCGCGTGCCTTCGTATTCGAGTTCAAGTTTCCAAGTGTGCATTTGAGTTTGTTGCGTGGTGAAAAATTATTTGAGTTTAGATTCTTTATATATTTCCGCGCCTGTTTTGATGACATTATCTTGCCAATTGATAAATTTATTACGGAAGCCGCACCAGCCAGTTTTGATACTGCTCTGTGGCAGTCGCCAACCAAGCACGGATGGAATCAGCATTCGCAGTCGAATTATTATTTCTAAAAATCTGTAATTCTTTGCGCGTTTCCGCTTGAATTCCGTTTGAAGCAACTTCCGCCGAAATTCGTAGATTTGTTTTTTCTTTTTCGGTCAGTGTCGGAAACTCTTTAACCAATTCGTTAAAAGAAACGTCATCAACTTCTCTTCCCAAAGCGGCAAATTGTTTGTCAAGATTGTCTAAAACGGAAATTTGCGCGTCGGTTTCCGTTGCTTTTTGTAGTAAAGCGATGATTTTTTTGAGCTGCACTTTGCGTCCGAGTGTAAAGGCGCGAAATCCGGCGGCATTTTTCGCGTCGCCTTCATACGTTCCGTCATCGAAAATTACCGACGAGATAACAAGTATTTGATTTTCTTGGACGGGCGGAATTTGCCCGTTTAAAGGTTGTTTATGTTCAAGTGAGTTGCTTATTTCTTTTTCAAATGTCGCACCCGATTCTATCAACGGTTTGCCTTTTCCGCCTTGCGGCAAACCCGACAATCTTCTCTGACCGTTCACTGTTGTTTCAAATGTGAATGCGCTGACGGCTTTGGCAGAAGTATTTAACATCCTGATTTTGTATGAAGGGAGCGTCGAGAAAATCGGTTCGATGCCCGTTATCTGCAATGAATTTGTTTTGTTGACGACAGACGGCAAAACAGAAGCTGCCGATGCAACTCGGACAACCGCGATTTCAAACGGTTCAACGCCGAATCTCGCTAAGTCTTTTATCGTTACGCGCTCGTTTTCACGCACCGAATACACGCCGACAGTTTCTTCTTTTTCGTGAATCTTTCGTCCTGTAAAAACGGAAACATTGATTTTCACCGCGTCTTTTTCGAGATACGGAACAATTTTAACCGCCCTGACCGGAAGCGAATCGGCAGAGATTTGAAAATCCGGTATTCGTTTGAATAATGAATACCAAGCCCATCCTGCTTCCGTCGCGGACTCTGCGACTGTCTGATACGCAGGCGGTCTTCCTTTATAAAAATTAATCTCCAGAGTTAATCCGGTCGGAGAACTTTTTTGAGCAAAAGCTGCCAAACCAAATATGTTTCCCAAAAACAAAATTAAAAATACCGGCGTTAGTTTTTTATACATAATTTTTTCTGCGGCTTTCAACTATCAAGGTCGGAGCATCTCTCCTAATTTTATAAAGTTAGTAAATAGTATGTGCTTTCGGATATTTAATCAAGATTTTTTTCACGAGTGAACCAATAAGCCCAAGCGATTATCGCCAACTGAAGCGGCAAGCGCAAGTATAAAGCCGCCGGACTAATTTCGGGGAAAAGTTCCGTGTTCATCGCCATATAAATATTGGCAGGAAAAACCGCGATTAAAAGCGCAATCAAACCCCACGCGGCAAGGAGCGAGAATTTTGGAATCAAAAGCAAAACGCCGAAAACAATTTCAAAAACTCCACTTAAATAAACCAAAAAAATATGCCAAGGCAAATATGGCGGCATAATTTTTAAGTAAAATTCTGTGTTGAGAAAGTGGTTAATTCCCGCCGCAATAAAGCCGATTCCCAACAGCCACTTTAGAAACAGTTTAATAATCAGCATCGGAAATTATTTTATGCTAAATTTTTGATATAATTAAGCAAACTTTTTATAAACATTTATCAATTATGAACTTTGAACTGACGGAAGAACAACAGCAGATAAAGATGAGCGTACGCGAATTTGCCGAGAGCGAAATTTTGCCGCACGTGATGGAATGGGACGAAACACAGTATTTTCCCGTTGAATTGCGCCCGAAACTTGCCGAACTCGGACTGCTCGGAATTATTTTTCCCGAAGAATACGGCGGCGCGGGAATGGGTTATATCGAATATGCAGCGATTATCGAAGAAATTGCGCGGATTGACGGCTCGGTTGGTTTGTCGGTGGCGGCGCATAATTCGCTTTGCTCGAATCACATTTACACATTTGGCACGGAAGAACAAAAACAAAAATATCTCGTACCGCTTGCCGAAGGGAAAAGTTTCGGCGCGTGGGGTTTGACCGAAGCGGGCGCGGGTTCGGACGCTTCTGGAACGCGCACGACTGCCGTTCATTCAAACGGCGGTTACATCGTCAACGGCTCAAAGAATTTTATCACCCACGCGATTGTCTGCAACACTTGCGTCGCGGTTGCCGTTACCGACAAGGAAAAAGGAGCAAAAGGGATTTCCGCGTTTATTTTCGACAAATCAATGGAAGGTTTTCGCTCCGACAAAAAAGAAAACAAACTCGGAATGCGTGCCAGCGAAACGGCTTCGGTCGTGTTTGAAGATTGCTATATTCCCGATGAAAATTTGCTCGGCAGCGAAGGCGAAGGCTTTTTGCAGGCGATGAAAATTTTAGATGGCGGCAGAATTTCAATCGCGGCTTTATCGGTCGGAATCGCGCAAGGCGCGTATGAAGCGGCGGTCAAATACGCAAAAGAAAGAGTTCAATTCGGTCATCCGATTGCCGAATTTCAAGCGATTCAATTTAAACTCGCAGATATGGCAACACAAATCGAAGCCGCACGACTTTTAACACAGCAAGCCGCATATTTGAAGGACAACGACAAACGGGTTACAAAACAATCGGCGATGGCAAAACTTTACGCTTCGGAAGTCGCGGTTAGAGTTTCGGAGGAATCAATCCAGATTCACGGCGGTTACGGCTACACAAAAGATTATCCGGCGGAAAAATACTGGCGCGATTCAAAACTCTGCACCATCGGTGAAGGCACAAGCGAGATTCAGAGATTGGTGATTGCCAAGCAACTTTTGAAGTCATAAAGCTAAACTACATCATTCAAAATAAAAAGGAAAATTGATTTTGCTATCAATTTTCCTTTTTTACTCTACGCTTCGGTTAAAATTTTCGCGTTATTGAAACTTGTTTTCTCATCGCGTTTCATTCGCAGAAACCAGACGATTCCCGCGCTTCCCGACAAAACGCCCGAAATCACCATCAACATCTGCGGCGAGATTGTATAGAGCGAAATTCCTGCTAAATAACTCGCCAGACTAAACATTGTAATTTCCGCGCCGCGGTCAATCGTCGAAATGCGCCCGCGAATGTAATCCGGCAGAGAGCGTTGGAAAAGAGTTTCCTGCACCGCGTATTCCACGCCGATAATCACCCGCGAGATAAAGACGAAAAACAGCACCAGCCACAAATTCGGCATATAACCGCCGACGGCGAACAAAACTCCGTGAATTATTAAAGTCCAACCGATAAAACTGTTAGTGATATTTTTTAGTTCAACCATTGTGCCGATGCGGTGCGCGATAATCATTCCGACAAACATTCCGATACCGCTCACCGTGTAGAGCAATGCGACGGCGGTGTCGGGATTCCAATTTTTTTCGTTGGCAAAAAAGACTCCGCCCAACTGGTCAAAAACGATATTTATCGCGCCGCCGCCCGTTGCCCAAATGATGTTCATTATCAAAATCGTCATCGCAAAACGGCTATTGAACATATAATTCAAACCTTCTTTCAATTCAGTCAAGAAAGATGTTCTTCGAATTTTTTCTGACTCGTAATTCGTAGTTCGTAATTCGTAATTTTCTGTTTCCCGCGTTGCCGCTTCGGGAATCAGCCAGACCGAATAAGCCGAAATCAAAAACGATGCGGCATTGATGATAAACGCGACTTTGTAGCCGAAAATCGCCGCTGCCCAACCGCCGAGTGCCGCGCCGATTGCCATCAGCAAAAACCTTGAAGAAAACATCAAAGCAGTTCCGGCAAGCAAACCTTCTTTGCCCGAAACATTTGGCGCGGTGGCATTTTTGGCGGCTTCAAAAAACGCGCCGAATGTGGAAAGCAGAATCGAAGCTAAATAAGCAATCCAGAGATTTTCACGCGAAGTAACGAGCAAAAAGATGAGTGCCAGAAAGACCCGCGCCAAATCGGTAAAAATCATCACTTGACGGCGCGAAAAACGGTCAACAAAAGTTCCCGCAACGGGCATCAGCAAAGCAAACGGCAATGTGCGGCAAACCATTAAAATCGCTGCCGCCGTCGGTTCTGCTCCCGAAACAAGACGCACAAGTCCCAAGCCCGCGATGAAGTTAAACCAATTGCCGAGTTCGGAAACGACTTGTCCCCACAGCAGGTTGCGGAAATTTCGGTTACTGCCGAGTAATTGTCCGTAAGTCAAATTCATATTGATTTTGGATTTTAGATTTTGGATTTTGGAATGGGCGTAATGCGACTTTGAATAGAAAATTCTGTAACTCAAAAGTTGATATTGATTTCCAGTCTGAAATTTACTTAAAGTATTTTGTAAATCCAAAATCCAAAATCTAAAATCCAAAATAAAAATGCCGTCAGGTGCGAAACCCAACGGCTTTTACCTTCAGAAAATAATAAATTTTAAGTTCCCGTAAAATTAGGCGCGCGTTTTTCAAAAAATGCCGTTACACCTTCCCGAAAATCGTTTGATTTGCCCGCTTCGATTTGCAATTCGTGTTCTAAATCAAGCTGCTGCATCAAATTATTTGAAAACGAAGCATTGAGCATTTTCTTTATTCGCCCGATTGAGCCAGTCGGCGCAAGCGCGAGTTTTTTTGCCATTTCCAATGTTTCTTCCATTAAATTTTCCGCCGTTACAACGCGATTTATCATACCGATTTGTAACGCTTTTTCCGCCGGAATTGTTTCACCCGTCATAAAAATTTCCGCCGCGAGTTTTTCGCCAACTGCACGCGGAAGAAAAAAACTTCCGCCGCAATCGGGCGAAAGTCCGATTCTGACAAACGCTTCGTTGAAACTCGCGTTTTCCGCCGCAAAAACGATGTCGCAAGCCAACGCGAAATTTGTTCCCGCGCCCGCGCAAACGCCCTGTACCGCCGCGACAAACGGAATCGGCGTTTCCCGAATGAGCAAAATAACATTGTGCAACACCCGCAAAGGTTCTTCCAAAAACGCTTTGATTCTGCCTTCTTTTTGCCACATCGACTGCATCTCGCGCAAATCGCCGCCCGAACAAAAAGCGCGTCCCTCGCCAGTTAAAATCACGGCTCGCGCTTTATCTTCAACGGCTTTTTCGATAGCGAGGCGCAAATCTTCCGTTAATTGCAGTGAAAGCGCATTTAGGGCTTCGGGGCGATTCATTGTGATTGTCGCCACGTTGCCATTTAATTTATATTTAACGGTTTCAAAAGACATAAATATAGATTCCAGATTCCAAATTTGGAATCTGGAATTTGAAATTTGAAACTTTGCTAAACGAATCTCACCTTTGAACGATTCGCCTGATGACACTCCTTGCACAAAACCGAACGTCCGACTTTTGGCTGAAACGGTACGTGGTCGTGTTTGCCACAGTTGTCGCAAACGATTTCAAATCGTGTCGGTGCATTTGCGCTCGATGCCGCTTTTTTTGAGCGGCATTTCAGACATCTCTGCGGCGACATCATATTTCGCTGATAAAAATTTTCCTGTTCCCTTTCGGTAAAAACAAAAATTTCCTTGCATTGCACACATGGAATTTCTACATCCGACATCGCTTTTCCTCCTTTTTTATTCTTTAGCTCTTTTGCCAAAGAGTTTAACACAAAAAATGCAGGAAATATGAACAAAGTTGCAACTTATAGCGGATTTTAGCTAAACGAAGCACAAACTCTAAATTCTAAACTCTCGCATTCTAAACTGTCTGACGAATAAATTTTTTAGAAAACAGTTGAGAGTTTAAAATTTAGAAGGATGAGTTGGCATCTAAACCGATTTAGCTTATATTTCATTCATCTGAAATTTGCTCTAGTTCAGACAGTCAGCTTTTTCTTCGATAAAATCATGCTTTCTTTTGACGAATTCAAATTTGAAACGAAGCAACTCCAATTTGCTTTTGGCGTTATTACAACTTTCTTTTCGCAAAGCAGACCAATTATTTATCGCTTAACGTCTTAACGTGCGCCTTGACCGTTTGCCCAAGCGTTTCCAGATTATAACCGCCTTCGAGACACGAAACAATTCTGCCGCCGCAAACTTCATCCGCCCATTGTTTGACCGTGCGCGTCATTTGCACAAAATCACTATCTTCCAAAAGAAGTTGTCCGAGCGGGTCGGTCAAATGCGCGTCGAAACCGGCGGAAATCATTATCAAATCGGGCTTGAAACTTCGACGAATATCGCCGAGCGCGTTTTCAAACATCCGCTTTTGCGACTGCGCCGAAGTTTGCGCTTTAACCGGAACGTTCAGCGTGTAATCTTTGCCGCGCCCGAAACCGGTTTCGCCGCGACTGCCTGTTCCCGGATACCACGGATATTGGTGCATCGAAAAGAAGAAAACCGTCGGGTCGTCAAAAAAAATTCCCTGCGTTCCGTTGCCGTGATGCACGTCCCAGTCAATAATTGCGACTCGTTCGATTTCCTTGTATTTGTTTTGCGCGTAACGCACCGCAACCGCAACATTATTGAAAAGACAAAAGCCCATCGCATTTTCGGCGGTTGCGTGATGACCGGGCGGACGCGCCGCGACAAAAGCATTTTTTGCTTCACCGTTTATCACCGCGTCAACCGCACGACACGCGCCGCCCGCACCGTAAAGCGACGCTTCAAAAGAATGCATCGAAACAACCGTATCGGCATCGAGATATTCCACACCGTTTTCAAACGCCGTTTCAATCTGCTTGAAGTGCTGCGGCGTGTGCGCGGCTTGAATAATTCCTTTGGAAACGGGTTCGGCTTTGATGGAATTTAACGATTCCCAAAACTTTTTGTCATTTTCGAGAGCATTCATTATGACCTCGTAACGCTTCGGCGTTTCGGGATGTCCAATTCCTGTGTCGTGTTTTTCGTAAATCGGATGATGGATAAGTGCTGTTTTCATCTTTTATTTGTTACTGCACGCCTAAATTTTTTATTTTTATTAAATCAATTTAGGACTTTCTCAAAATACAGAAAAAAGAGCAAAACTATTAACTGTTCACTCTATACTTTTAACTGATTTACAAAGAAAAATCTTTTTATCGCAAGATAGTTAATAGTCAATAGTGAGCGGCTGATAATTTGCTATTAGAATCTTCAATTTTTGAGATACTCCTGCAATTATAAAAAAAATAATCTCTTCTTTTCCGCCTTTGCGCCTTTGCGTCTTTGCGGGAATCCTCCCGAAACAAACACTATTAGTTATCCTTTTAATTTCCCGCAAAGACGCAAAGGCGCAGAGTTAACCTTTTCGCCTATTTCTAATTCTTGATTTATATTATTTCAAATTCTGCGACAACCGGCGCGTGGTCTGAAGGACGCGGTGCGCCGCGTGGTTTTCTATCAATCCAACAGGCGATGCATTTTTCCGCCAAACTTTTTGAAGTCCAAATGTGGTCAATCCGCAAGCCTTGATTTTTGAAAAACGCGCCTTCGCGGTAATTCCACCACGAAAATTTTTTCTCGTCGCCGTTTATTTGACGGAAAACATCCACAAAACCCCATTGTTTGACGTGATGAATGGCGGCGCGTTCCGGCTTTGTAAAATGCAGTTTGCCTTCCCAGAATCCCACGTTCCAAACATCGCGCTCATCAGGCGCGACGTTAAAATCTCCGCACAATAAAACATCTCCGTCGCAGGCGCAGGTTTCATCAAAAAATTTTCGCAGACGCTGCAGCCAATCTAATTTAAAAGCAAATTTATCCGTCCAAAGTTCCGTGCCGTTCGGAATATATGTGTTGACAATGCGAATGTCTTTAATTGTTGCGGCAATCAAACGTTTTGGCGCGTCTAATACGTCATCGTGAAAATTTTTCTGCACGTCTTTTATCTCGTGCTTCGACAAAATCGCCACGCCGTTATACGATTTTTGTCCCATAATCACCGCGTTATAACCGATTTTCTGGATTCCTTCAAGCGGAAATTTTTCGTCAACGCATTTTGTTTCCTGCAAACATAAAACGTCAATATCGTGCGTTTTGAGCCAGTTCAAAACTTGTTCCAAGCGGACGGCGATAGAATTTACATTCCAAGTTGCGATTTTCATTTTATTTTGCCACAGAGAACACAGAGTTTTCTGAGAATAATTCAAACCGAAAGTGTTTTATTCTGTAAATCCTGTCTATCCATGTAAGTTTTTCTTTGTATTTCGCTCCCAAAACACACCGTCGGCAAAACCTTGAATCGTTTTATTGTTCTCGGCTAAATCAAGCCGCTTTTCCGCCAAAAGACAAAACCTTTCGTCCGCTTCGATGCCGACAAAATCTCTGCTCAACTTTTTAGCGGCAACGGCGGTTGTGCCGCTTCCCGAAAACGGGTCAAGAATCAAATCGCTTTCGTTTGTGCTTGCCAAGATAATTTTTGCTAACAGTTTTTCGGGCTTTTGCGTCGGATGCGCTGTATTTTCCGGCATTGACCAGAACGGAACGGTTAAATCCGTCCATAAATTCGATGGCGAAGTTAAACGAAAATTTCCGCTTTCTTCTTCGTGCCAATCTTTCGGCTTGCCATTTTCTCTATACGGCGCAAGCACTTTGCGTTTTGTTTTAACATTTTCGAGATTAAAAACGTAATCGTCAGAAACAGTAAAAAACCAAATATCTTCCGCCGCGTTTTTCCAATTTCTTAACGCGCCGCGCCCCTTTTCGCGTTCCCAAGTGATGCGGTTTTGCAGCCCGAAATACTTCAAACCGACGCGCTGAATCGCCGAAGCCGAACGCCAATCGCCGCAAATGTAAATTGATGCCGTCGGCTTTAGTAATTTAATCGTTTTCGACAACCACGAATCGAGCCAATTTTCATAAGCGTCAAGCGAAGTTTGCCGAAAAGAATTCGCGCCAAAATCCTTTGTCAAATTATACGGCGGGTCGGCAAATAATAAGTCAAAAGAATTTTCGGGCAACTTTCCCAAAACACCAAAAGCATCGCCGCAGATTATTTTGTTGCGGCAATCGCTCAAATTATTATTCGCATAAATCAAACGCTTGCGGTAAATTTCGATTTCTTGTGCCGATAAATCTAACGTGCGGTTGCGCGGTGCGCGAATTTTTATTTTCATTATTCCATTACAATTCTGACGGTTTGCACGCCGTTTTCAACTTTTACTTCGACAATTTTCGGTTCGCTGCCTTTTGGAATAACCGTAATATTTCCATCGCGTTCCAGATAAGCAGTTTTTATTTCATCGAGCGTTTCGACTTTGCCTTTTTCCCGCGCCGCTTGCAGTAAATCATTTTCACCGATTTTGCTTTTACGCATTTCCTTGTCCAGCACTTCGCCGTCCACCACAATTTTGCGCGGAGTATTTTTGACGATTTTGCTGAATCGCTGCGAATAAAAAGAGAGAACGGCGATAAGCGAGTGCAGTCCGACCAGCGCGGAGATAACAAAAATCATATCTATAAAACGTATTGCGCCCGTGATAGCGCGGCTCAAAATCGAGCCGACAATAAAGCCGAGCAGAATATCGAAGGTCGTATAACTGCCCATAAAACGCCGTTTGCCGACTCGTATTAAAAGGAGCGCGACGATATAAATAACAATCGTTCGCAAAACAAGCTGCCACAGCGGAAGCGCGGCATCAACTTCGCCCGCGCCGATTATCCAAATGATTTGTTTCCATAAATCCTGAAGCATAAATTTCACCTTTGAATTTTTTATTATGACAGGCGAAAGTGTAAATGAAAATATGCGTTTTTTAGTTAATTGGTAAGCAGAAGCAAAGCGAGAAGCGCGGCACGTTTGGGAATATCGTCAATTAAAATATATTCTTCAAGCGTGTGCGCGCCGCTCCCCGAAACGCCCAAAC
>MWZA01000036.1 GCA_002050455.1 Acidobacteria bacterium 5-1
ACGCGACGGGACGCGCAGGGATTTTAGGAAAAATGATTTCCCGCAAAGACGCAAAGGCGCAAAGAAAAGATGAGATTATTAACCAAAGATTAAAAACCAAAGACCAAAGACCGAAACTTGTAGGTTTTAAAGCACATTTGAAAAACGTCAATCTTGGCAAAGGCGTGTGCGAGATTTACTTTTTTCGCGGCGGTTACGGCGGTTTGAGTTTTGTCGAGAATAATCTGGCGAATCACTGTTTTTTGATAAAAGCCGATATTGTCAGGGAATTTTCAGGCGACGCGAACAAAATTGTCAAACAGGTGATTTTTCAAAATAGACGCGCTTATGAAACTCTCAAAAATGCTGAAGCTGTGCAGGATTGGCTAGCGGTTTCGATTGATGGTTTTGGACAAAAAATCTTGAATCTCGCGCCGAATCTGCTCGCCGTCGGCGACGCGGCGGCGTTTATTGACCCGTTCACCGGAAGCGGAATGCTGATGGCGATGGAAAGCGCGGAGATTCTAGCGCAAACAATAACGGAAAATGCACTTTCACCCGAAAAAATCGCCGAGCATTATAAAATACTGTGTAAAAAGAAATTTCAAAAAAGATTGCGCGTTTGTTCACTGTTAAGACAAGCGGCATTTGTGCCGAATTTTGCCAAAGCAGCAATTTCCGCTCTGAGTTTGAGCGGTAAAGCACGCGAGATTCTGGTGCATTCAACCCGTCAAACACTTTTGGCGCGTAAAATGAAGTAATAAAAGTAACAAAAATTAATTCTCGGTTTTTGAACATTTTCTGTTTAATACTTTTTAAGAAGCAGTCTTTGTGCCGCTTCTCGTTTTATGTAAAGTTACCGTTGTCCTTTTTGCGCTTGCTTAAAAGTGGTTTCTGCGATTAAAATTCCTAGGCTATCAAATACTAAAAAACAATCAGTCGGTTAAAATTTAAAGTGTGGCGGTGAAAACCGCGCTGAAAACTTTTATAAAAACGTTGCTTAAATCCCAACCAGCAAAGTGTTTTTGGCAATTTGCCGACATAATCTTAAAAGTTCTGAAAATTAAGGAGATATAGTTATGAAAGCGTTTCCCTTGAAAATTTCTGCCGTTGTCGAAAAAACTTTGCTTTTGGCAATGATTGCGCTCATTAGTGTCAGCGCGATTTTTGCCCAAGCGCAAGCCAGCACCGCCGATTTACGCGGTTTGGTGGTTGACCCGAATGAAGCGATTGTGCCGGGCGCAGTCGTTACGGCGAAAAACTCGGCAACCGGAATTACTCGAACCGTAACGACTAATGATGAAGGCACGTATCAAATTTTCGCGCTGCCGCCGGGAGAATATGAAGTTTCGGCGGAAGCTCCGACCTTCAAAAAAACCGTTATTTCGCCGGTCAGATTAACAGTCGGACAAAGTGCCGAACTGAAAATCAATCTCGAAGTCGGCACGCAAGACATAATTGTCAACGTTTCAGGCGACGACGTGCAGCTTGTTGAAACAACGAGAACATCGGTTTCCAATACGATTGACCAGCGAAGAATTGAAAATCTGCCAATCAACGAGCGCAGCGCAACCGGATTTGCATTGACGATTTCCACCGTCGGACGCGATAACGGTCGCCCAATCGGACCTGCGCCGACTTCCGGTTTAAACATCGGCGGTCAACGCGGACGCTCGACGCTCGTGCAGGTTGACGGCTCGGACTTTACCGACAATTCAATCAACGCCGCCCGCACAACCGTTTCACAAGAAGCCGTGCAGGAATATCAAGTGGCGACAAACTCCTACGCGCCGGAATTCGGACGCGCCACGGGCGGCATCATTAACGTCGTTACAAAGCGCGGAACAAACGAATATAGCGGAAATATTTTCGGTTTTATCCGCGACAAAAGCATCCAGGCGCGGAATCCGTTTGCGCCGTTCAAATCCGCTTTTACGCGCACCCAATTTGGCGGAACATTCGGCGGACCGCTTCCGTTTCTTAACTTCGGCGAAGGCGGACCGGTGGCGACATCCGGCAGAGATAAAAACTTTTTCTTCGCGTCGTTTGAACGCCGCCAACGCAACGAAACCGGCTTTTTTACCAGCGATGTCGCTCAAGGTTTGACTGCTTCGGTTACGCTTGGCGCACCGATTCTGCCTTTTACTCAAACTTTTAATCGCTTAACTCCGGCGCAGGCGCAATTCGTACAAGGCTTAATTGCAACCGGCAATCCAACGGCAATCGGGACGGCTGTTCAATATCTGTATCTGGCTTCGAGCGGCGGAAATACGGCTTTAACCGGCAGAAATCCGCTTATTAGCGCGGGCGGCGCGATTCCTGCCGGGCAAGTTGTCGGTTCGCGGTTTTTCCTGACGGGCGCACCTATTCCCATCAACACCAGAAACGCGCAGGGACAGTTTATCGCTTTTCGTCCGCTCAATGATTTACAGAGAGTTTTTCCCGTTACCGAAAGAACAAACTTTTTCTCGCTTCGCACCGACCACAATATCAATGATGATAATCAGTTGGTTTTTCGATTCGGTTATAATCCGGGAATGCTGACAGGTATTCAGGTCGAATCGCAAAATCAATCTTTAGGGCAGAATGATTTTTCGCGCACGGGCATCACCGAACTTAAAGATTATTCTTTCACGGCGGGACTTAATACCTGTCTGTTTTACACA
>MWZA01000005.1 GCA_002050455.1 Acidobacteria bacterium 5-1
GTATCATAAAATCGGATGGGCAATCTGAAAAATCATCAGGGAAGAACGAACAAGGGGAAGGAAATGGCAACTACGTTAAAACAGAATAAACTGTGGACAACAAAGTATAACTTTGCTTTGTTAGCAACAGAGGTTGATAGGTTGATTTTAGTTCAATGTGTTTTAATAAAATTTAATGACTAAAATAAGCGAACAAGAATTTGCCCGAATTTGTAGAGATGTAAAACGAGACCATAAAACGATTTGCAAACATAATCCAATCGGAACGCACGAGGAAATTCTTTTGTGGATGCTGCTCGGTTGTTTGGTCAGCTATCTGAGTTTGTCGGAAATCGAAACGCCTTGTTTTAATGGCAAACCGGACGCGGAAACTTATCGAAACGCGATTTTGTTTGTTTTGAAAGACAGAAAAATTGCAAGTTTTGATGCGGAAGATCATCTAAACGAATTAACTAAAAAATGATTATTGAAACATTTATATTAACGCCCTTCCAACAAAACACACGCATTGTTGCTTGCGAAGAAACGCGCGAAGCGATTTGTATTGACCCGGGCGAAAAATCATTTTATCTTCTAGGTTCAAATTATAGTTTTGTTTTTCAAATTTAAAAAACCGGAGTCTTAGTTATAAGATTCCGGTTTTTTAAATCATATCCTCATACATCAAATAATGTGAAGTTTGCATTCCGACTTTTTCATAAACTTTTTGCGCGTTGACATTTTCGTTTTCGACATAAAGCCGGAAACCGCAGACATTGCCGGAAGCCCGCGCCTTGGCTTTAACAAATTCGTAAAGACGGCTGTAAATTTTTCTGCCGCGGGCTTCCGGCAAAATATAAACACTCTGAATCCACCAAAACCAGCTGTTTCGCCAATCGCTCCACTCAAAAGTTACCATCAAACCGCCGACGATTTTATTTTCATCTTCGGCGACAACATAAAAACCTTTCTTTTCATCGTGAAAAACCGACTCAACGCCATTCTGTAAAATAGCTGTTTCGAGCCGTTTTCCTTCGGTTTCGAGTGCCATCGCTTGATTAAATTCGACTAAGTTCGGCGCATCCTCAATCTTTGCAATGCGAATATTCATAAATTTTCCTTGACGATATTTCTTTTCCCAACTAATCTAAAATGTTTTGTCTATATTACAAAATCTGATTGACATTATGAAACTTCGGATACTTTATCACGGGAACTGCTTTGACGGCGTTTCTTCCGCCGCCGTTTTTACAAAATTTTATCGCGCAAAAATCCACCAAGATGCAGAAATTTGCTATACACCGACGATGCACCGCGCCGGAAACGCCTTTGAAAAGGCGCAATTTGACGGCGACGAAAACGCTATTGTTGATTTTAAATACTGCGCCGACGAACGCTTAACTTGGTGGTTCGACCACCATCAATCGGCGTTTTTGAGTGAAGCCGATGAAGCGCACTTTCTCGCCGACATTTCGGGGAAAAAATTTCTCGACACGACGAGCAAATCCTGCGCCGAATTTATCGCCCGCGTCGCTCAAGAAAAGTTCGGTTTTGAAGACAAATCACTCACGGAACTGATTAATTGGGCGCACATCATTGACGGCGCGTTGTATGATTCGCCCGCGCAGTGTGTTGAACTGCGCTCGTCGGCATTGAAATTGATGCAACTTATCGAAGGCGAAAGGGACGAAAAGGTCGTCGAAAAAATTATCCGCGATTTGACCGAAAAATCTTTGGATGAAATTTTGGAAAGCGACGAAATACAAGCCAAACTAAAACCCATTTTAGACCGGCATTGGCGAATGGTCGAACTGATTAAAGAAAGAGCAAATTATTCACGCGGCGTGGTGAGTTTCGATTTGGTCGCCGAAGGCATTGACGGTTACAACAAGTTTATCCCATATTATTTTTACCCGCAAACGACTTACACAGTTTCGCTGACAAAGAGCTCGTTTCGGGCAAAAGTTTCGGTTGGCTCAAATCCGTGGTCGCCGCGCCCGCGCCTGCATAATATCGCCGAAATCTGCGAACGCTACGGCGGCGGCGGACACGCAGTTGTCGGCGCGGTTTCTCTAAAGCCCGGAGAAGTGGAAAAAGGTCGGGCGATTATGCACGAAATTATTGAAGAATTGCAGTTTAAAGATTAACTTTTTTCTGAAATTTGCTTAACCAGACGTTTGGTTTTTTCTATAATTATTGATTGAATTATAGAAAGAAAATACAACTTGGAATCGTTTTTAGGAGTCTTAATTGTCAGCCTGAGAAAAAAAACTTTCGGTAAGCCGGTTAAAATGTTACTATAGAAAGTCAGTGAGATAAGGAAGAGTTTAACCAAATGAAAACAATTTTTTTTGCAGTATTTTTAATTATTTCAATCTTCGGTTTAAGTATTTTCGGGCAGACACAAGCCAAACTCGAAAAAACAGCTAAAAGCGAAAAAACGACAAACGCCCAATTTTTCCCTGTTTCAGAATTGAAGGAAGGAATGAAAGGCACGGCGTGGACGGTTTTTCGCGGCAGCGAGCCAGAGGAATTCGCGGTTGAAATTCTGGGCGTTGTGCCGGGCGCAATCGGTCCGAAACAAGATATGATTGTCGGACGAATTAGCGGCGGAAGTGCCGACCGCACAAGCGTTTTTGCCGGAATGAGCGGTTCACCCGTTT
>MWZA01000070.1 GCA_002050455.1 Acidobacteria bacterium 5-1
AATCCCAACAGTTCACCGAAAAGCCGTTTGATATTTCAAGCGGCTTTTTTATTTGAATACCGGAAACTCAATTAGTCAAATTTAACATAATGGATTGGAAAAATGTTTTCTGGAGCGCAAAATAATTTTGATAATTTTCTATGCAGGCATTACGTTTTACAAATAAAAAATTAAAACTTGCCGAAATCCTTAAACCAAACGATAAAAATGAGGCACTCGTGCGCGTTGTAAAATCGGGAATTTGCCGCACAGACCTCGAAATTGTCAAAGGTTACGCAAATTTTGCCGGGACCATCGGACACGAATTTGTCGGCGTGATTGAAGAAGCGAAAGACGCGCCAAATTTGGTTGGCAAAAGAGTTGTCGGCGAGATAAACGTCGGTTGCGGCATTTGCGATTTGTGTCAAAGCGGCGACGCGCGTCATTGCCCGCAGCGAACCGTTCTCGGAATTGTCGGGCGCGACGGCGCACACGCCGAATTTTTAACTCTGCCGACGCGAAATCTTTTAGAAGTTCCTGCCGAAATAACCAATGAACAAGCGGTTTTCACCGAACCTCTGGCAGCGGCGTATGCAATAACCGAGCAGGTTTCAATTAAGCCGGACACAAAAGCGGCGGTCATCGGCGACGGAAAACTTGGTATTTTATGCGCTCAATCTTTAGCATTGAAAAGCCGAAACGTTGTGCTGATTGGCAAACATAAAGAGAAACTTTCTATTATCGAAAAACGTAATATCGAAGGCGTTTTGCTAAAACACGCGCCGAAATTAAATCGGCAATTTGATATTGCGGTGGAAGCCAGCGGTTCAGAATCGGGTTTTAATTTTGCATTGGATTTACTGAAGCCGCGCGGCAAATTAATTTTGAAATCTACTTTTCACGGCGAAGCAAAATGGCAGGCGTGGCGCGTCGTCGTGGACGAAATCACGATTGTCGGTTCGCGCTGCGGACGTTTCGTCCCGGCTCTAGAGCTTTTAAAAAATAAAGCAGTAGATGTTGAAAGTCTAATCAGCACAGAATTTCCGCTCAGAGACGGCGTGAAAGCGATGGAACAAGCCACGAAAAAAGGTGTGATGAAGGTTTTGTTGTCAATTACCGATTAAAGATGACGAATTACGGTTTGTAAAAAATCTGTCAAATTTCTTAGCTCGTTATTCGTCATTCGTCATTCGTAATTGTCTTTTGTTATACTAAAAATATAGGTTGTTAATTGCCAGAATCTTGAATTTTAAGGAGAAAGCATTTATGTCAGTTTATTTGTCTGAAAAAGTTTTATCGCGCAGAATTTGCCTGTGTATTTCGAGTTTCGTTTTCGCCGTTTTGATTTTCGGAAACGGCGCGACGTATTCTTCAGCGCAAACCGATGCCGCGGAGAGAAGCAAAAATCAATTTACTTTTCCCGAACAGCTTTCGGCTTCGTTTGCCGAAGTCGCCAAGCGCGTTGAATCTGCCGTCGTCAACATTGACACGAAAGGGAAAATTCCCGAAATAACGCTCAAAGGCGACAAGCCTTCAGAGGATTCCGATGATATTATGGAATTTTTCCGCCGCCAATTGCCGCGCCGTCCGTCTAATGCGGTTGGAAGCGGGTTTATTGTTGATAAAACGGGTTATATTCTGACGAATTTTCACGTTGTTGACGATGCTTCGCGCATCACGGTGCGACTTCAGTCGGGCGATGAATATCCGGCGAAAATTGTCGGCGCGGACGATTTAACCGATTTAGCCGTCTTGAAAATAGATTCGCGCGGAGGAGATTTGCCGTTTATCAAGCTCGGCAATTCGGACGCGGCACGAATCGGCGATTGGGTTTTGGCAATCGGCTCGCCGTTTGGTTTGGCGCAAACGGTAACAGCGGGAATTATTTCACAAACAAAACGCGAATCGCCGCTCAGCGCATTTCAAAAATTTATTCAAACGGATGCGGCAATAAATCGCGGAAACTCCGGCGGACCGCTCGTTAATATGGACGGCGAAGTGATTGGCATAAATTCACAAATCGCCACTTCGACGGGCGATTACAACGGCATCGGTTTTGCTCTGCCGTCAAACGAAGCGGCAAATGTTTATCGGCAGATTTTGCAAAACGGTCAGGTTCGGCGCGGATATTTAGGCGTATATCTCGATTCGGTCAGAGCGGAATTTGCCAAAGTCTATGGACTCACCGAAGCGAAAGGTGCAATTATAACCAATATCAGCGACAAACAAACTCCCGCCGCCCTGGCGGGTTTGCAAGCAGGCGATGTAATTTTGGAATATAACGGTGAAAAGGTCGCCGGCGCGCAGGATTTAATTCTAAAGGTTGCGTCAACCACACCCGAAAAAGAAGTCAGTGTCGTATTTTTACGCGAAGCCGGCAGCAAACTTGAACGTAAAACAACCGTTATCAAACTCGCCGAGCGTCCGTCAAATGTTATAGCCGACAACAATGTGCGGAAAAAACTGCCAGTTGAAGCAACAAAAAAACCGCTTGAGCCGTTTGGCTTAACT
>MWZA01000037.1 GCA_002050455.1 Acidobacteria bacterium 5-1
ACATAATACCAATGCACGGCAAACGGGATAAAGAGGAAAACCAGAAGTTGCCCGATAACCTCGTCAACGACGACCTTCTGCGGGTCTTTATCTTGAAAAAGATGCGTTGCTCTGCCTGATGCCCAAATCCCGACCAGACAAAATACGAGAAAAATAATTACATTTACCGCGTGAATCCAAGCGGTAATTTGTGCTGCATTCCAACCTCCGTGCAGAAAATAAATTCCCAGATTTGCTTCAACAATCCAAAATAAAAGGTAGACCGCCACGCCGACAGCCGAACCCCAAGTTCCGGGCGCAAGCGGAATATACCCAACACCGCAAGTCGTAATCGCCAAAGAAAAATAATCGAGCGGAGTTTTATCTTTTAATTTCTCTTTGGCTAATTCTTGCGCTTCGGCAGCGACGGAAACGTGAATAATTTCGTCGTAACTCGGCATTTAATCAAACTCGACTCAAAAAATTTTCTAAAACGAATATCTTTCTGATGCGAAACCGCAGAGGACTTTCGACAATCGCCGTTGCTTTCAGATTTTCGATTTCCGAAACGAAATAAGGTTCTTTGCACGGCTGAATTTTATCCAACCATTCGGGTGTTTCAATTTTCAATTCGTCGCAAAGATATTCAACCGTCGAAGCAATCAGCGCATCTTGTTTTTCATCGCTCAATTCAAACGGCTCAAAAATCATCTGCGGATTTTTGTAGAAGCGAAAGTCATCAACAAAATCCATCAGCCACACACGCCAGTGTGTCGGCTCAGCTTTGATTTTTTCTCTTGTTGCTTTGAGCGTGTTCACTTTTTCAAAATCTCTTCCAGCAAGAATTCAGTTTCAGGTTTGATAGTTTTGTTTGGATAGTATTTTCGCACGACTTCCGTGATTTGCGTGAGTTCACTTAATTTTAATTTATTCGACAAAAATTTAATATCCGAAACATCTTCTGTATCGGCGCGAGCCGCTAAAACTTTCATTGCAAGAAGATAATCAGCCGTCGGAACGAAAACTTTCAAATTCGGAAAATCAAACAGAATCTTTTTTTCGTGTTCGACGACAAACATTTTCACTGCCAGATTCAGCCAATCTTGTCTTAAATCGTGCCTTTCGGCAATCTTCGTGATTGCGTTGCGAATAAATTTGACAGGCTCGAAAATCGCGTCAACATCTTTTGTCGCCGGACGCGCTTTGAAAACCAAACACATCACTGCGCCGCCGTAAAGACAAATCTCGCCTTTGACATTTTGCAAGGCGAGTTCATCATTTACTTCGCGCAAATATTGTTCGATTTCTTTAGTCATCATTAATTAATTTGTTCCTCTATGTTTTATTGACTACAATCACGACTTGAGGTTTACCCGCATTAAAGTCCTTTTCATGATAAAAACGTAAAATATTTTCACCTAACCAACGACAATCGGGGTAACCAACTTCAAAAGATAAATCGAACGCATCGCCGGAGTGTAGATATTGATCTGACCAGAAAGGCTTCCCGTTTTTCAAAACATTAAAGCGAACCTCAACAGTAAAAATATGTGGTCTCTCTTTTTGCCCTGTCAGATTAACCATGTAAGTTCCTGCAGGAGATGACGTAGTGAAGAAAGGCGTTGACCTAACATAAACATTGTAGAAAACCAAAGAAACTAACACCGCTCCAAATAGCACAAAGACAGGTAAAATACTTTTTATTATTTCCTTAGTTTTACTCATACACTCCTAAATTAAACTTTTACACAATCTTACCAATCAAATCATAATTATGCGCTTCGTTGATTTTTACATTGTAGATTTCACCAACTTGCGGCTCGAAGCCTTCAGGCATATCGTTGATTAAAATGTAACCGTCAATTTCTTGCGCTTGTCCTTCCAATCGTCCTTGAAAAAGCAAATCGGATTCCTGCGAAAGACCTTCAAACAGAACTTTATAAACATTACCGACTTTTTGCGCGTTTTTTCGCCTTGAAATTTTTGCTTGTTCCTTCATCAAACGCGCCCGGCGTTGTTTGGCAGTTTTCGCGTCAACTTTGTTCGGCAAATCAAACGCCGCAGTTCCCTCCTCATCGGAATAAGTGAAAACGCCGACATTATCAAATTCGCAGTTTCTCACAAACATCATCAATTCTTCAAAATCCGCTTCGGTTTCGGTTGGAAAGCCGGTAATAAAAGTTGTTCTAATAGTAATTCCGGGAACTATTTCCCGCACTCTTTTTATCAATTTTTCCAGACTTTCACGAGTTCCGCCGCGTTTCATATTTTTCAAAACATTGCGCGAAGCGTGCTGAAGCGGCATATCGAGATATTTAACGGCTTTTGGCGTGTCATTTATCGCCGCGAGAAATGCGTCGGAAATATGCGTCGGGTAAGCATACATCACGCGAATCCATTCCAAATCTTCAATCTCACCCAAAGCACGAATGAGT
>MWZA01000011.1 GCA_002050455.1 Acidobacteria bacterium 5-1
GACAATTGCCGATGCCGTTGCGAAAATATGGCTCGGAAATGCGGTTAATGTTGACGGCGATGCTTACGGTGTGATTCGTGAAGGTTTGGTGCGTTTTATTGCTACGCAGTTTTTGGAATCAAAATACGGCAAAGATGTGGCGGACATCGAGCGTTTGCGTCAACGCACGGCTTACGCGGCAATTTCCAAACGCGATGCGCCGTTGAATATCGTTTCGCCGCTTGACGATTATTATTTCACCGCAGTTTCCAATAAAGGCGCGATGATTTGGCGGGTTCTGGCAAAAAAAATTGGACAAGACGAGTTTTTTAATGTTTTGCGGACGAATATGAAGGACGGAAGTTTACAATTGAGCGAGTTACGTTCCGCTTTTTCGTCGCAGAAGGATTTTCTTGATTATGCGTTTGACCAAATTACCGACACAAATTTGTTAGTTGGTTTGCCGCAAGCGAATGGCGCGGAAACAAAAGTTGCTTTGCGAAATACAGGTTCGGTTGACGCGACAGTAAATGTTACGGCGACGACGGCAAACGGCGAAAAATTAACGGCGCAAGCGACGATTCCGGCGAAAAGTTTTGGCGAAGTGAATTTTAAATCTCCGAATAAAATTGTGCGGACGGAAATTGATGCAGAAAAACTTTATCCGCAAACGGATTATTCAGACGATGTTGCGCCGCGTGAGTTTGACGACAGCGATTCGCTTTTAGCCGTAAAACGCACGTTTGATAAACAGGATTTTATCAACGCCGAAAAAAATGCGCGAAAAGTTTTGCAGTCTGCACCGCGATTTGATGAGGTGAGAATTTTGCTGGCGCGTGCGCTTTTGGCGCAGGGAAAAAATATGGATGCGGAGAAAGAATTTCGCGCCGTTTTGGATGAAAAATTGACGACGGCGAGAAGTCTGGCTTGGGCAAACGAAGGGCTTGGAGAAATTGCTGTGAAAACGGGGCAAAACACGCAGGCGGCGAAGTTTTTTGAAGAAGCAATCAAAGCTGATGCCGAATACGGGGCGACTTTGGCGGCGCGGACGGGCAGAAATAAAGCAAACGGTTTGACGGCAATTGACGAAAGCATTAAAGCGTTTTTCACGCAATTTGATAAAGCGGCGATTTCCGGTCGCAAAGCCGATGTAGACGCACTGATTGTGGCGGGCGAAATTCCAAAATTTGCGGGTGGAATCGCGGGGGCGCAGGAATGGCAGACAAAGGTTTTACAAGTTGATAAAATTGACGCGAATAATGCTTTAGTCGAAGTTGGATTAAATATCAAATTGCTTAATAAAGATGCCGAAAGCGGAATGGCTGTGTTTCGTTTGGCGCGAGTCAGGAATAATTGGAAACTGAGCGGCGTGGAGATTTTTGAAGTTCGGTAAGTCATAATATGTAAAGGCACGACAAAATTTTGTGTCTGTTTGGAACTTTAAATAATGGACAAACAAGTATCGGCGGAAGACATCAAAATTCGCGCAGAGAAAATCAAACTGCTTTTGATGGATTGCGACGGTGTTTTGACGGATGGAAAACTTTATTTAACGGAAAACGGCGAGGAAATGAAAGTTTTTCACGTCCGCGACGGGCAAGGTTTGGTGATGTGGCACAATGCAGGTTTTCGTTCTGGAGTTATTTCAGGTAGAAATTCAAAGATTGTAAAAAAACGGGCAGCCGAACTCGAGGTTCATTTCGTCAAGCAAGGCTCAAAAGATAAGGCAATTTGTTTCGAGGAAATTTTAGCTGAAGCGAGAGTTTCGATGGAAGAAGTTGCGTTTGTCGGCGATGATGTTCAGGATATTGTGATATTTGAAAAGGTTGGATTGCCGATTGCGGTTGCCGATGCCGTGCAGGAAGTTTTTCCTTACATTATATATAAGACAAAATTGGCGGGCGGTTTTGGGGCTGTCAGAGAAGTGATAGATTTGCTGCTTCGAGCAAAAATGATTCTTTGATGGTTATACTGTTTTAACTTTGTTTGAGCATCGAAGGCAGAATTCTAACGGTTAGGGATGGTGTAGATTTAACGTCCTTGCCCGATGTATGGCTTCTGTCTTACAGAAAAGATATAGGCAACCAATTCATAAAAACTCACGTCTTAATTGATTCGCTCTGAAAGAGTGCGATAAAAATAAAAAATTTCTTTTAGACGGACAACCTTTGGAAAAACTAGTTCATCTTATATAGCTTGCTCGAATTAAAGAGCAAGTGAGATTGTAGAAATTATGTTCTCTTAATTTTATTATTTAAGAGGACTTTATTTTCGGCAAAAATAGGAAATTTGTTTTTTGATGATAATGTATTTTTACTGCTTTATTTTAGGTTTATGACGTGCGTCTAGGTTAATGAAATTATAATTGAAAAAGTTTCAACTTGGCTTGACA
>MWZA01000003.1 GCA_002050455.1 Acidobacteria bacterium 5-1
GGCTGAAACTACCATAATCACAAGCAGTAATCTAAATTTCCAATTCATTCTGGCTTCGCTTGGGACAGGCGAAACGCGCATCGAAAATTTTGCGACGAGTGCTGATTGCACTTCGACATTGGATTGTCTGGAGAATTTAGGCGTTGAAATCAAGCGTGAAAATTCGACGGTTTTTGTCAAAGGCGTTGGCAAAACAGGTTTTTCAAAGCCAAAAAAAGAGCTCGACTGTGGCAACAGCGGAACGACGATGAGATTGTTGGCGGGCGTTTTGGCAGGACAAAATTTCGATTCGGTTTTGGTCGGCGACGAATCTCTTTCAAAACGTCCGATGAAGCGCATTATTGAACCTTTAACAAAAATGGGCGCGAAAATTGATGCAACGGAAAATCACGCGCCGTTGAAAATTTACGGCAAAAATCCTTTGAAAACGATTTCCTACAAACTTCCTGTTTCAAGCGCACAAGTTAAATCCTGCGTTCTGCTCGCTGGCTTAAATGCTGCCGGAAAAACCGAAGTCCAAAGCCCGAAGGCTAAAACACGCGTTCCGACTTCGAGAAATCACACGGAATTAATGCTCGGCTATTTGGGCGCGGATATTGAAGAAATTTTTATCGAAGTTGAAGGCGGTTTTGGGCATCAGGTTTCAATAGACGGAAATTCAAAACTCACCGCTAAAAATTTTGAAGTACCTTCCGATATTTCCGCCGCCGCATTTTTTCTCGCAGCGGCTTCGGTTTTGAAAAATTCCGAAATTATTTTGGAAAATGTCGGCTTAAATACAACGCGGACGGCGGTTGTTGAAGTTCTGCAGAATTTTGGCGCAGATATTGAAATTTTAAATCAAAGAGAAACTTGTAACGAGTTGGTCGGCGATTTGCTTGTGCGCGGAAACGAATTTTTTGAGCCGAAAACAGCCTCAAATGTCATTGGCGGCGAACTTGTCGCCGGTTTAATTGACGAAATACCAATTCTTGCGGTGTTCGGAACGCAGCTTGAAAACGGTTTGGAGATTCGCAACGCCGAAGAATTGCGCGTTAAAGAATCAGACAGAATCAGCGCAGTTGTTGAAAATCTGCGGCGGATGAATGCCGATGTCGAAGAATTTGCCGACGGTTTCAAAATTAAAAAATCCGAACTGAAAGGCGCGAAAGTTGATGCTTTCGGCGACCACCGAATTGCGATGGCTTTCGCCATTGCCGCCCTTTTTGCCGAAGGCGAAACGGAAATTGTTAATGCGGATTGTGCCAAAGTTTCCTTTCCTGAATTTTTTCAAGTTCTGGCTGAAATTATAAAATATTAACAAGCACGGAAAAACAACTCTGAGCTATATTCGTTGACATAACCGGAAAAAACAAGTAATTTTGTTTATACTAGCTTGATTGAAAACTGACAATGTTTTGCTAGAGTTTGGTTACTTTTTTTGTTCATAAACAGGTAAAAATGTAATTCAGAGCAACTTAATTATCAAAAATAATTTTACCTTAGAGTTTCGTCTTTACCATATTTTTGACTCAATAATGTAATAGATTTTGCTTTTTTGTAAGTGTTGTTTTTTAGACACCTGATTATAACACGCCAACACAATTAGGTGTTGATAATTCGGTTTAGCTTTGCAGATGACTTTTTAAGGTAAAACAATTAAATTGCCGGAAAGGTCTGTATAAAAATGCGTTGGGTAGGTATACTTTAAAAGATTTCTTTGGCAAATGTCAGTCGACTTTGAGGTTCTCTGTGCAAATTTGTTTTAAGCATAACAGCCATTATATTTTGGAGGGATAAGAATGAATTGGAAATTTAGATTACTGCTTGTGATTATGGTAGTTTCAGCCGCTGTGGTTTTTGTTAAACTGCCATTTCTAGCAGATTCAACTGCTGAATCCTTATCAAATGGGGAAAAAGCCTCAGCTATACAGGAAAGCATTACTGTATATGAAAACGGAGTGATGAAGGTAAAACCCCTGAACTTTGCAGTTTCAGAAATGGTCAGAGATCTGCCGAGATCCGATCCTGACGCTTTGGTGAAAAGTGCGCTTTATGTAACAAAACAACAGCGTGAAGAGATGAGACGCGAAGAACTACGAAAAAAAGGTCTTTCGGAAGAAGAAATCGAAGCCGAAGACATAAATCGGTTAAATACTAAAGAGGTTAAAAAAATCGTTCCCGGTGCCGGTGCCGGTGAAGGAAATTTTAAAGATCCGCTCGTCAACAAAAGCATTCAACCCGATGCTCCGCAGACAATGCCAACACCGAGCTTAACCTTCAACGGTGCTTCGCAAGTTGACAACGCGTCACAAGGTGTCGGTGCTGTGCTTCCGCCAGACACAAACGGTGATGTCGGACCGAATCATTATGTAAGTTCCGT
>MWZA01000151.1 GCA_002050455.1 Acidobacteria bacterium 5-1
ACCATAAGTATTGATGTGTCCTGACATCGAGTAGAATACGCGCCGAAAGTTCATAGCTGCTCTTTGAACGTGCCGAAATTAAAAGCCGAAAACTTACATAAACCTGTTTTGCTAACGGAAACCATTGAATTGCTTAAACCGCAAGCCGGTGAGATTTTTGTTGACGCGACACTCGGTTTGGGCGGACATTCGGAAGTGGTTTTGGCGGATTTTGCTCAAACACAAATTGTCGGAATTGACCAAGACGCGGAAGCAGTTGAACTTGCGAGAGAAAGACTTGAGAAATTCGGCAAAAGAGTCAGGATTTTTCAAGCGAATTTTTCGGAAGTTACACAGGTTTTGGGTGATGCGAAAATTGATAAAGTTAACGGTGTTTTAGCCGATTTGGGCGTTTCGTCGCTGCAGTTTGACAGCGCGACACGCGGTTTTAGTTTTCGGTTTGACGCGCCGCTCGATATGCGAATGGATGCCGATGCGGACACGGAAACCGCCGCCGAATTACTTGAGACGCTTTCAGAGTTTGAAATTGCGCGAATTATTTACGAATACGGCGAAGAAAAATTTTCCCGAAAGATTGCCCGCCGCATAATTGAACGAAGGGAACGCGGTGAGCCGATAAAAACCACAATCGAACTTGCATTATTGGTTGAAAAAGTGGTCAGACGAAGCAAAAAAGACAAGATTCATCCGGCGACGCGCACATTTCAGGCACTGAGAATCGCCGTCAACCGCGAACTTGAAATTTTAGAGCGGTTTATCCGCGATGCAGTTAATATTTTGAAAAAAGACGGACGACTTGCAGTCATAACTTTTCATTCTTTGGAAGACAGAATCGTTAAGCAAACACTGCAGAAACTCGCCGGAAAATGCTTTTGTCCGCCGCGCTTGCCGCAATGCGTGTGCGGCGCAAGCAGGGAAATTGAGATTTTGACGCGCAAGCCGATTGTGCCAAGTGAAGCGGAAACGGAAGAAAATCCCCGCGCTCGAAGCGCAAAACTCCGCGCCTGTTTGAAATTAAGCTGAATTAAAATTAATTCAACCGAAGGAGAAGATATGAGCCGAAAAAGAGTATCCAGAGCCAAACAAAATCAAAGCCCGAACCGCGAACGTAAACCAATTTCCTGGCGATATAGTTTGCTGACGCTTGTTTGCGGGCTTTTTCTCGTCGTCGGACTTTTCGGCGCGGCACGCCAACATTTTTCGTCCATTGAATTCGGCATCAAAAATTCAAGAATTCGCAAGCAGATAACTGAACTCGAAGCCGGACAGCGCAGATTGATTTTAGCCAAAGAAATCGCGCTTGCGCCCGACGAGATAAAAAAAATCGCAAAAATTTTCGGTTTAAAGGAAACACCGGCAATCAATATCGAAACTCTCCCCGCCAATTTTGAACCGCAAAACAGACCACTTGCGGAAAAATCTAACGACACAAAGCCGCACCAGACGGTAAAACCCGATATTGCGGCGGTTAAGAAAGAGTTGAACAAACCGGCAAAAGAGGAAAAAGTCGCAAAGAAATCGTCGAAAATAATTACTAAAAAAGACACGCTTCAGAAAATTCCGGTGAAAGAACAAACTTTTACGCGAGAAAGACTCATTGCCGACAAACAGTTTTGACAAATTGAACGAATTGTAAAGTCTATTCGAGAGTGAAAACGAGAATGCTGACAGCATGAATCGAGAGTAGAAACTTAGACAAACTTTGCGAAAATCTTTGCGGTTAAGAAAAAGATTTTAACGCAAGGGACGCGAAGACCAGGCGCAAAGAATGCAAGGAAAAGGTCTTTGTTTATCGTTATTTCTTGATTCACATTGATATTAAAAATTTAAAAGATGCCGAACCAGATAAAAAAAAATAAAAATTCGATGCAAACGATCTTCACGCGCTTTATGTTGGTGGTGGCATTTTTTATTTTGTGGATTGGCGCAATCAGTGTGCGGCTTGTCCATCTGCAGGTCAATCAAAGCGAGTGGCTACGCGAACAAGCTCTCGACCAACGGCGTGATGAATTAAAAAGTAAGATGCTGCGCGGTTCGATTCTTGACCGCACGGAACGCGCTTTGGCGATGAGCGTTCATGTCAAATCTTTGTATGCCGACCCTGCCGAAATCACAGATGTCGAAAAAACCGCTCAACAAGTTGCTGAAGTATTAAAAACAAAGCCGGAGCAGATTCTAAATGATTTGCGCGAAGCAAAGGAAAAAGGTAAAAGATTTGTTTGGCTGGCGCGGAAACTCGACGAAGACGCGGCGCAAGAAATAAATAAAGCTTTAGAAGACACAAAACTGAAAAAGTTTGATTTGCCGAAATTTGCGGGTTTGCATTGGAAAGAAGAACAAAAACGCAATTATCCGTATAAAAAATTAGCGGCGCAGGTAGTTGGTTTCAGCAATTCCGATGATGTCGGGCAAGCCGGAATTGAACAGTCGCAGGAAGAACTCCTTAACGGAGCGGTTATTCAAGCGTGGCAAGACCGAGATCGTCTGGGCAGAGTTTATGACCAATCGGAAATTAAACGTGAACCGCCGAAAGACATTGTTTTAACTATCAACAGTTCAATTCAATATAAAGTCGAACACGCACTCGAAAAGGGAGTGAAAGCCGCGCATGCCAAATCGGGTGTGGCAATCGTGCTTGACCCGAAAACCGGCGAGGTTTTGGCGATGGCAAATTATCCGACCTTTGACCCAAATAACTTCAACGAATTTCCGACGGAAAATTTTAAAAACAAAGCCGTCCAGAACAGCTTTGCGCCGGGTTCAATCTTCAAGCTCGTTACCTATGGAACAGCTTTGCAGGAAAAACTAATTAAGCCGGATGAATGGTTTAGCTGCGGCAACGGAGTTATCGAAGTCGGCAAACGCGAATTTAGGGACAACCATTGCGGCAAGGCAATTTCTTTTACGAAGGCTTTAGCGATTTCAAGCAATCTCGGCGCGATTAAAGTCGGCTTGAAAATCGGCGAAAACAAATTCAGTAATTACATTCGCCATTTTGGTTTTGGCGAAATGAGCGGCATCGAACTTCCGGCAGAAATGCGCGGGCTGGTGCGTCCGTTGGAAAAATGGAAAGGCGATTCGCTTGCTTCAATGTCAATCGGATATGAAATCGGCGTAACGCCTTTGCAAATCGCTTCTGCTTTTGCGACGATTGCGAACGACGGAGTAAGAGTTCGCCCGCGCATTATAAAAGAAATTCGCCAAGCAGACGGAAAAGTGATTTCCACGACAGAATCGGAAAATATTCGAGTCGTCAGCGCGGAAGCTGCGCTAAAACTGCGCGGAATGCTGCGCGAAGTGGTGCTGAAAGGAACCGGAAAAGAAGCTGCAATCGACGGTTACTCGTCCGCCGGAAAAACGGGAACGGCTTGGAAATACGACCCAAAAATAAAGAGAGTGAGCGGAAGTAAATATGTTTCGTCATTCATCGGCTTTGCCCCGGTTGATGACCCGTCAATTGTGATTGCGGTTGTGTTGGACGAGCCACAAGGCGCGTTGCGCAACGGCGGACAAGTTTCCGCGCCGATTTTCCGCGAAATCGCCGAGCAGGTTTTGCCCGAACTAAATGTTGTGCCTGACGAAAACATTCGCCCAGACAATTTGATGGCACAAGAAATTCCGAGCGAAACCGAAGTTGCACCGATTTCAACCCAAAAGGAAGACGCACCGAAAAAGGCAGAAAAAACCGCGACGAGCGAAAAAATTAAAGAAACGAAAAAGGAAAACGAGCCGCCGAGCGAAGAGAAAAAATCAATTAAGCAGAAACCAGTGATGCTGAATAACGAAAACGAAAACAAATTATCGAGAGAAAGGATAAAACAGAAAACTTGAAACTTGCAGATGCGATAAAATTTATGAACGCCGATGCGTTAAAATTTAATCCTGCTCTACTGAACACGGAAGTCAATTCGTTTGTGATTGATTCGCGCGAAACGCAGGCGGACGCAGTGTTTTTCGCGCTTTCGCAGCCTGACTATAAAAATAACTGCTTTAACGGCGATTTTGAAGACGCGCACAAATATATTCCATCGGCATTTGAAAAAGGCGCGATTGCCTGCGTTGCGCGTCCGGACAGATTTGAAGAACACAAAGCGGTTTTAGAGCAATTCAAAGACCGCTTGATTTTTGTAACGGACGCGATTTTGGCTTTGCAGAAATTGGCGCACGGCATTTATCTCGAATGGAATAAACCGGTTGTGGCGATAACCGGAAGTGCGGGAAAAACGACGGCGAAAGAATTGACGGCGCACGTTTTACGCGCCGGCGGATGCAAGGTTTTAAGCAATATCAAAAATTACAACAACGGTTTAGGTCATCCGTTAACGGTTTTAAATCTCGCCAAAGACAAAAGTTTCGACATGGCGGTTCTGGAAATGGGAATGTCTACATCAAACAACGAAATTGCGCGTTTGTGCAGAATTACGCCGCCGGACGTTGCCGTTGCGCTGAATGTTTTACCGGTTCACGTCGAACATCTCGGCTCGATTGAAAATGTGGCAAAAGCCAAAGCCGAACTTATTGAAGGAATGAAACCCGGAGGCGTTGCGATTTTGAATGCCGATGATTTTCGCGTTTTGGCGATGCGCAAACTGCACAAAGGCAACACAATTACTTACGGAATTGAGCGGAAAGCCGATGTTTCAGCCAGCGATATTGAAATGGCGCGATTCGGCGAAACGCGATTTACACTCTGCACGCCACAAGGAAAAGCCGAAGTTTCAATGCAGCTTTCGGGACGGCATAATGTTTTGAATGCGCTGGCGGCTGCCGCCGTCGGGTTTTGTTTTGAAATGTCGGCACCGGAAATCGCCGCCGCGCTCCGCTTAATCGCGCCGCCGCCGCAGCGCGGAGAGGTTTTGCATTTTGCCGAAGATTTTACGATTATTAATGATGCGTATAATTCAAATCCCGCCGCGCTTTTGGGAATGGTGAAAACTTTGGTTGACAGCGGCAGACAAGACGCGAAAAGATTGATTGTCGTTGCGGGCGAAATGCTTGAACTCGGCAAAAACGAAAGGGAAATTCACCAAACAACCGGCGAACAAATAGCAGCAAGCGGAATAGATTTTTTAATCGGCGTGCGCGGTCTGGCGCGAGATATGACCAAAAGCGCAAAAAATGCAGGTTTGCGCGAAACAAGATTTTTTGATAATTCGACGGAAGCGGGTGAATTTTTAGCAAATGAAGTTAAATCCGGTGATTTGGTTTTGGTCAAAGGTTCACGCGGCGTGCGGACGGAAAATGTGATTGAAAAGTTATTGGAAAAGTTTGAAATAAGTGAAAAGTGAGAACTGAAAGGGAGTAAGTAAGAAAACTGACTTGTCGCTTATCACTTATCGCTTATCACTTATTAAATGCTTTATTACTTTCTGTATCAATTCATTTATCAAACCTACGGGCGCGGCGGCGAGTCAATTTTTTACAAAGGCTTGAACGTCATTCAATACGTGACGTTTCGCACGGCTTGGGCGACGATTACCGCGCTTCTTGTTTCGCTTCTTTTCGGCAGCAAAGTCATTAGAAAACTGGCTGACCTGAACATCGGGCAGGAAATTCGGGAAGAATTATCAGAAGAACATCACGCGAAAAAGGGAACGCCGACGATGGGTGGAGTTTTGATTCTCGGCTCGGTTTTTCTTTCGACGATTTTTTGGGCGCGGCTCGACAGTTTGTATTTGTGGCTGGCTTTGGGAGCGACAACGGCGTTCGGTTTAATCGGTTTTCTTGACGATTACATCAAAATCGTTAAAAAGCGCAGTTTGGGTTTAACGGGCTGGCAAAAGATTCTCGGACAATTACTGACCGCACTGGTGATTTGGGGCTGTCTTTACTGGGTTGCCAATTATCCTTGGAATTTAAGTATTCCATTCTTTAAGCAAACGGCGATTTCTGATTACGGTCAAGCGGTTACTTGGATTTATTCTGTGCCATACCTGTTCTTTATCATTTTCGTTCTTTTGGGCGCGTCAAACACGGTTAATCTGACTGACGGAATGGACGGTTTGGCTTCGAGCGTAACTTTTATTGCGATGTCCGCGCTGACCGCGCTGACGTATGTGGCGAGCGACCGGCGTTGGGCGGAATATCTCGACATTACGCACAAACCGGAAGCGGCAGAACTGACGGTTTTTTGCGGCGCGATGGTTGGCGCAAGTCTTGGTTTTTTGTGGTATAACGCGCCTCCGGCGGAAGTTTTTATGGGCGATGTCGGCAGTTTGGCAATCGGCGGCGCACTCGGCACGGTGGCAATTTTGACCAAACAGGAATTTCTCCTTCCGTTTATCGGCGGCGTTTTTATTATTGAAGGAGCTTCGGTGATGTTACAGGTCGGATATTTCAAATTTACAAAGCGCACGACCGGCACGGGAAAACGCATTTTTCTCCAAGCACCGCTTCATCATCATTTTCAGTTGGGCGGCTGGAAAGAACCGAAAATCGTGTTCCGCTTTGTGATTATTGCGATTTTATTTGCGTTGTTGAGCCTTTCGACGTTGAAATTGAGATAAAGAAATTCAAACAGGATGGACAGGATTTACAGGATTATTTGAATTTGTAAAAGCAAAATCGAATTTTTAATCAGTATATTATTTAGTGAATTTATCCTGTTTATCCTGTCCATCCTGTTTGAATAGTCTTAGAAAATTGGAAATTAACGGCAAGAAAACTTTAGTTCTCGGCGCGGGAAAATCCGGCGTAACGTCTGCCGAATTTTTGGCGGAACGCGGCGCGGTGGTCGCGCTTCACGACAAAAAGCCGATTGAAGATTGGACGGATGAAGCACGTTCTTTGAAAAATAAAAAAATTGGTCTGCTTGACGGACAAATTCCTTCGTGGCTGCTTGACCGGATTGATTTGGTGGTTATCAGTCCGGGCGTTCCGACGGGCGTGATTCCGGCGCGTTATGTTGAGCGCAAAGACGGCGAAGTTATCGGCGAAGTTGAACTCGGCTTTAGGTTTATCAAAGGTCGCATCGTTGGAATAACAGGTTCAAACGGCAAAACGACGACGACGACTTTAATCGGCGAACTTTTGAAAAACGCGGGAATTCCGGTGCAAATTGGCGGAAATATCGGAACGCCGCTTGTTTCTTTAGCAGAAAGTTCGCGTGAAGACGGTTGGACAGTGGCGGAACTTTCAAGTTTTCAGCTTGAAACGATAAAAGATTTTCGCCCGAATGTCGCGGTTGCTCTAAATGTTACGCCGAATCATCTTGACCGCTACGATTTTTTCAGCGATTACGCCGCCGCCAAACACCGTTTGTTTATGAACCAAACGGCGGACGATGTGGCAATTTTGAACGCTGACGACGAAATTACCTTGAGTTGGGCGAAAGGTTTGAAAGCAAATGTCATACTTTTCAGCGTGAAAAAAGAATTGGATGAAGGTTTGTTTTTGCGCGGACGAGATTTAATCTGCCGCGCCGACGGCAAGGAAAAAGTTTTGACAACGCGCGACGATATTTTTCTGCGCGGATTGCACAATGTCGAAAATGTTTTGGCTTCTTTGGCGGCAGGTTTGGCTTGTGGCGCGTCGCTTGATTCAATGTGGGAAACGGTGAAAAATTTCAAAGGCGTTGAGCATCGCATCGAATTTGTCGCGGAAATCGAAGGCGTGAAGTTTTTCAACGATTCAAAAGCGACGAGCGTTGACGCAAGCGCGAAAGCACTCGAAGCATTGAGTGAGGGCGGCGGCAAAATAATTTTGATTCTCGGCGGGCGCGGCAAAAACGCTCCGTATCAGCCGCTCGTCCGTTTGATAAAGGAAAATGTTCGCGCTTTGGTTTTAATTGGCGAAGACGCGGAAAACATTGAAAATCAATTGAAAAATTATGCAGAGGTTGTCCGCGCCGATTCGATGCCGGAGGCAGTTAGAAAATCTTTTGGGGCAGCGGAAAACGGCGATGCGGTTTTGCTTGCTCCGGCGTGCGCGAGTTTCGATATGTTCAGGAGTTTTGAAGAGCGCGGAACGGTTTTTAAACGCGAAGTTGAAAATCTGACTTCTAAAAAGCAGGTAAGGAAAGCGATATGAAAATCTATTTTTTGATAATGTTTGCCGTGTTTGTAATCGGACAAAGTCAAGGGCAATGCGACAAGGATAAAATGCAGAATACAAATAAACCGGCGGTGAGCAGCACAATGCCAAACCAAGAAAAAGAAACGCTGAAATTCGACCGTTTGCCTGACAGCATCAAGCCGGACACGAAAATCAGAAAGGATACGAAAAATGACAAAGGCGAAGTTGTTACTTTTGAAGTGATAACTGCCGAACAAAGACTAAAGGAACTCAAAGCCGGATACGAAGGTGAAAAATTGGTTGACGGCAAAGGACGGGAAATTAAGTTTTTTGAGCCGCTCTGCCGCGGCGTTTCGCAAGGATTTGAAGAAGACGAAAAAGCGCGGAAGGAAAAAGAAAAAGAACTTGCCGAGCTTGAAAAAAAATATACCGTGATTGTTTTATATTGCGACCCGCAAAAGGTAATGTAATTGATTTGAGGAATGACTAAAAAACTTCGCATTGATTGGTTTTTATTTGTGATTGCCGCCAGCCTCGCGCTGTTCGGCGTAATAATGGTTTATAGCGCGTCGGCGATGATTGCGCTTAAGGAAACGCAAGGCGAAAGTCAATTTACTTATTTTTATAAACAGTTTAGCTTTACGCTGGCGGGTTTGGCAGTGATGTATCTGTCGAGCAAGATTGATTATCGTTGGTATCAAAAAAGTTGGGTCGTCTATGGACTTTTAGCTTTAACCGTCGTGCTTTTATTTAGTGTTTTTAATTTTCCTCCCATCAACGGCGCACGGCGTTGGATTCGGTATTCGGGTTATTCGTTTCAGCCTTCGGAAGTGGCAAAAATCGCTCTGCCCGTTTTTCTCGCTTTTTTCTTGACGAAAAACGAGGAAACAATTGGCGAATTAAAGGAAACGGTACTGCCTTGTGCGGCTGTTTTTGCATTTCTTTGCGCGTTGATTTTGGTTGAGCCTGATCTGGGAACGGTCATTATTCTTTCGATAGTTTTTACGGTTGTTTATTTTGCGGCTGGCGCGCGGATTCTGCACATCGGTTCGGTTATTGCCGGTTGTTTTTTGATTGGAGCAATTGCGCTGATTTCCTCGCCTTATCGCCGAGGACGCATTTTTGCTTTTTTAAATCCTTGGGAAAACGCTGATGATGCCGCGTATCAGGTTGTGCAGGGTCTCTATGCGATTGGTTCGGGCGGAATTTTCGGCGAAGGTTTTGCCAAAGGTCAGCAGAAACTTTTTTATTTGCCGTATCCATATTCGGATTTTATTTTCGCCGTCGTCGGTGAAGAATTGGGTTTAATCGGCACGTTAGCAGTTGTCGCAGCTTTCGGTTTAATGTTATGGCGCGGCGCGCGCGCGGCGCTTCTCGCGCCCGACAGGTTTGGGAAACTGCTCGGAATGGGCATTATTACGGGAATTATTGTGCAGGCACTTTTTAATATCAGCGTTGTGGTTTCAATTTTGCCCGCCAAGGGCATTCCGCTTCCTTTTATTTCCTACGGCGGTTCTTCGGTTGTCGTTACGCTGTTTGCCGTCGGAATTTTACTGAATTTGTCGCAACACGCAGGGATTGCTTCATTTGAAAAAGCAGAAGAAAAAGAAATACCGACACGCCGGAAAAAGAGGAAAAGTTTGCAGGAAGTTACAGAAAGTTACAGATAGTTACAGGACAAAAAACTCTGCAACTCTGCAACTCTGCAACTCTGTAACTTTCTGAAAACTATGAAGGTTTTAATTGCCGCCGGAGGAACGGGCGGGCATATTTATCCGGGAATTGCCGTTGCCAAAGAAATTATGCGGCGCGACGGCGAATCAAAAGTTTTATTTGTCGGCACGGCTCGCGGTCTGGAAACAAAAATCGTTCCCGAAAGCGGTTTTCAGCTTTCTTTGATAAACAGCGCGGGGCTAAAAAGCGTTGGTTTTGCGGGAAAAATCAAAGGCTTGCTAACTTTACCGAAAAGTTTTCTCGAAGCACGCAGATTGATAAAGGAATTTCAGCCTGATGTAGTTGTCGGCGCAGGCGGTTATGTTACGGGTTCGGTGCTTTTGACGGCGAGCCTGATGCGTATTCCGACGCTTGTAATGGAGTCAAACGCGCTTCCGGGTTTTACGAATCGTCGGCTTGCGCCGTTTGCTACCAAAGCCGCGTTGAGCTTTGAAGAAACCGTCAAATTTTTTGGCAAAAAAGGCGTTGTTACGGGAAATCCGGTTCGCCGAGAGTTTTTTGACATTCAGCCAAAATCAAGAGGCGAAAAAATCAATCTCTTGATTTTCGGCGGTTCGCAAGGCGCAAGAGCAATAAATTCGGCGATGGTTGACGCGCTCGGAAATCTGCAGGATTATAAAGATAAATTACAGATTACGCACCAAACCGGCGAACTTGATTTTGAAAGCGTGCGGCAAGGTTACGCGGAAAACGATTGGCAAACGGCGGACATTCGCCGATATATTTCCGATATGGTTTCGCAGTTTGCAAAAACGGATTTGATAATTTGCCGCGCCGGTGCGGCGACTTGCGCGGAGGTTGCGGCGGCGGGAAAAGCCGCGCTGATGATCCCCTTACCGACTGCCGCCGACGACCATCAGCGCAGAAATGCCGAAGCACTAGTTAATCAAGGCGCGGCGCGAATGATTCTGCAAAAAGATTTGAGCAGTGAAAATTTGGCAAAAGAGATTATCAACCTGATTGAATCGCCTGAAAAAATTACCGCGATGGAAAAAGCAGCAAAGAAAATGGCAAAAGCAGACGCGGCAGAGGCTGCGGTAGATTTGATTAAACAGTTATCAGTCAGCAAAACTGACAACTGACAACTGATAACTGAAAATGTTTAGGCACGTTAAAAATATACATTTCATCGGCATCGGCGGCATCGGAATGAGCGGCATTGCCGAGGTTTTGTGCAATCTTGATTTTATTGTTTCGGGTTCGGATTTGAAGAAATCAAAAAATACCGACCGGCTTGAAAAACTCGGCGCGAAGATTTATGAAGGACACGCGGCGGAAAATGTCGGCGACGCGCAGGTTGTCGTTTATTCATCAGCAGTTAAAGAAGATAATCCGGAAGTTATCTTTGCCAGAGAAAACAAAATTCCCGTTATTCCGCGGGCTGAAATGCTGGCGGAATTGATGACCTTAAAACCGTATTCGGTAGCGGTTGCCGGAACGCACGGAAAAACTTCGACAACTTCGATGATTGCGACGATTCTCGGACACGCCGGAGTTGAGCCGACAACCGTTGTCGGCGGCGTAGTTGACACGCTCGGCTCAAACGCGAAACTCGGCACAAGCGATTGGTTCGTAGCCGAAGCCGACGAAAGCGACCGTTCTTTTTTGATGTTAAATCCGACGCTTGCCGTCGTTACGAACATTGATAAAGAACATATGGAATCTTACAAAGGTATGGACGATGTTGTGCAGTGTTTTACGGATTTCATTAACAAAGTTCCGTTTTACGGCGCGGCGGTCATGTGTCTCGACGACCCGAATGTGCAGCTTATTATTCCGAAACTAAAACGCCGCCGCGTAACTTACGGAATGACCGCGCAAGCCGATGTTTCCGGTCATAATATTATCCATAACGAAAACTTCGGCTCAAACTTTACGGTTTGGAAAGGTGTGGAAGTTTTAGGCGAAATAAATTTGCCGGTGCCGGGCAAGCATAATATTTATAATGCTTTGGCGGCAACCGCCGTTTCTCTTGAACTGGAAGTTCCGTTTGCCGCAATTGCCGCCGCCTTTGCGAAATTTAAAAACGCCGACAGACGTTTTCAGTTCAAGGGCGAAGCTAAGGGAATCACGGTTATTGACGATTATGGACATCATCCGACAGAGATTGTCGCCACGCTTTCGGCGGCGAAAAACGGTTCGGGCGGACGGCGGACGGTAGTCGTATTTCAACCACACCGCTACTCGCGGACAAAGGAATTGATGAATGAATTTGCTTTGGCATTTAACAATGCCGATGTGCTTTATATTTTGGACATTTACGCGGCGAGTGAACAACCGATTGAAGGCATCACGGCAGAAGTCTTGACCGAAAATGTAAGTAAATATGGACACAAAAACGCAAATTACATCGGCGACATCGAAACCGCCGCCGAAAAAGTTGTTGAAAATTTGCAGGAGAACGATTTGGTAATCACGCTCGGCGCGGGAAGCATTACGCGGCTTTCCGATGAAATTTTGGATATGTTAAAAAGAAAATGAACTACCGCAAAGACAGAGAAAAATTAAAACAAGATGGACAGGATTCACAGGATAAATTTTTCTTAAGTTAAAAATCCTATCTATCCTGATTCATCCTGTTTGAAATTTTTTTGCCGGTGGTAAGTGAAAATTATGGCAACACGAAAAAGAACAATCAAACGCAACACAAACGCAACAGCAAAAAGACGGCGAAGCGCAACGCCGCGCGGACAAAATTCGGCGACGACGACAAGATTCTTGGTGCCGCTTGTTTTCATCGTCGGGATTTTATTTTGTTTGGGCTTTTTGACATTTATGAGCTACCGAACCGTAACGGCTTCGGCTTTCTTTGATGTCAAAAGAATTGATATTCGCGGCGCAAACCGCGTTTCAAAAGACGAGATCGAGAAAATCGTGAGTCGTCAAAGCGAAAAATCGGGCGTTTGGAACGCAGATTTGACGGCGATTAGAAATGATATTGAAAAAATCACGCAGGTCAAATCGGCGGTTGTCTCGCGGATTTTGCCCGACGGCTTGCGCGTCAATTTAATTGAGCGCGAACCGCGGGCGGCGGTGCGGCTCGAAGCGGGCGATTTTTGGGCGGACGAGAGCGCGACGTTGTTTGCCGCTATCGGGAAAAACGAATCGCGTCCGCCGTTTGTAATGCTGGGTTGGGACGAAAGTAAAACCGAAAAAGCGGTTAAAGACAATCGGAATCGCGTAGAAATTTATCTAAAAATGCTGGATGAGTGGCAAGATTATGAACTTGCCAAGCGCGTCAGCACGGTAAATTTATCAGACTTGCAATCTCCGCAAGCGATTGTACAGGATTCGGGCGAAACTGTAACGCTTGAATTAGCAAAGGAAAATTTCGGAAAACGACTGCAAAAAAGTTTGGAAATTGTGGCGGGCAGAGGAAAAGAAATCGAATCGGTTTATTTAAATGGTCAAAAAGAAATTTTAGCATTTCGAGTCAAGTAGTTATTCCAGATTCCAGATTCCAAATTGGAAGAAATCTGGAATTTGGAATCTGGAATTTGGAATCTGGAATCTGGAATATAAGGGATGAATCGTGAAATACAAGCAGTCGGCTTAGACATCGGCACAAGCAAAGTTCGGTGCATCATCGGCGAACCGTCCGACGGCGGCGCGATGAATATAATCGGGGTCGGACAAGCTGAATCACGCGGACTGCGGCGCGGAATTGTAACCACGACTGATGCCGTCGCCGAATCAATCAAAAAAGCCGTCGAAATCGCCGAGCGAATGAGCGGTGCGGAAATCCAAATGGCGACGGTTAATCTTTCCGGCGAACATCTGCAAGGCGAAAATAAAAGTGGTGTTGTTGCGGTTGCCGGCGTGGGACGTGAAATCACGACCGAAGATGTTGAACGCGCCGTCCAATCGGCAAGTGCGATGCAGCTTCCGGCGGGTTGGAAGATTGTTGACCGCCTGCCGCAGGAATTTATAATTGACGGACAGGACGGAATTGTTGAGCCGATCGGGATGCACGGAGCGCGGCTCGAAAGCCGTATTCATATTCTTACAAGCCCGAGCGCGGGCGGACAAAATATGGTGAAAGCCATTCACCGCGCCGGTTTGGAAATTGAAAACATGGTGCTTGAACCGCTGGCGGCGGCTAACAGCACTCTGAGCGATGATGATAAAGAATATGGCTGCGCTTTGGTGAATATCGGCGCGGAAATCACGAGCCTGATGATTTTTGGGCGCGGCGCGGTTCAGCACACAACAGTTTTTCCGTTCGGTGGAATGCACTTTACCAAAGATATTGCCGTCGGTTTGCGCGTTTCAATTCCCGAAGCCGAAAGAATTAAACATCATTACGGCTGTGTCGCGGGATTTTTGATGAAAGGAGAAGAAAGACAGGAAATTATCGAAATAACACCCGTCGGCAGACAGGAAACGCGCCAACTCTCGAAAGAAATTTTGTGCGACATTATGCAGCCGCGTGCCGTCGAACTTTTGCAGCACATCGCGCACGAAGTTTTTGGCAGCGGCAATCAAATTTCAAGCGGCGTGGTTTTAACCGGCGGTGGTTCATTAAATCGTGGAATGGTCGAGATTGCCGAACAGGTTTTTGACGCGCCGACGCGGCTCGGTTTTTTGGAAGAAAAACATTTTGGCGGTCTGCTCGACGAGGTGCAGAGTCCCGAATGGGCAGTCGCCGGCGGACTTGCCTTGTCCTCGATGCGTTTGCAAATCCGCGAACACAACGCGGGCGGAAAGTCGCCGAAGCGTAAGGTTGCCGAGTGGTTTGAAAATTTTCGAGAAAAATTTAGATAGATTTACAAAAAGTTAATATCTCGACTAGATTTTTTACCGCAAATCGTTATATGCTTTTTCGCCATAGGCACAATATCTTGTTGAAATGCAGAAACCTCTCGAAAACCCATTACGATTTGTTTTAGCAGTTAAATTTTACATAAAGGAATCATAAAAAATGACTACGGACGGGCTTCAAATGAACAAAAAATTAAACATAATCTTCGACGAATCACCTATCACGGGCGCAAGAATTGTTGTTATCGGTGTTGGCGGCGGCGGCAGCAACGCAGTTGATCGAATGATTGAAGCGGGAATAAAAGGCGTTGAGTTTATTGTTGTGAACACGGACGTGCAAGCCTTAAATGGTTCAAAAGCCCCGATAAAAATTCAACTCGGCAGTGAACTGACGCGCGGACTCGGCGCGGGTGCGAACCCAAAAATCGGGCGGCAGGCGGCAATTGAAGACACCGAAAAAATAATGGATGTTCTGGAAGGTGCGGATATGGTTTTTGTAACAAGCGGTTTGGGCGGCGGAACGGGAACCGGTGCTGCGCCCGTCATTGCCGCGCTTGCCATCGAACTCGGTGCGCTGACCGTCGCCGTTGTAACGAAGCCTTTTGCCGTCGAAGGCAAAAAGCGGATGACGCAAGCCGAAGAAGGTTTAGCGGAACTTCGCGGCTGTGTTGATACGATAATCACGATTCCAAATTCAAAACTCAAAGAAGTCGAAGAAAAAATTTCGATTATAGATGCGTTTCAACGCGCTGATGATATCTTGCTCCAAGCCGTCCAAGGAATTTCGGATTTAATAATCGTGCCGGGAATTATCAATCTCGATTTTGCCGATGTCAAGAGCGTGATGCAGGGAATGGGTGTAGCTCTGATGGGCATCGGGTTTGGCAGCGGCGACGGCGCGGCAATTAAAGCGATGAAAGCGGCAATTGATTCCAAACTGCTTGAAGAAAATTCAATCAATGGTGCGCGGGGCGCACTTATCAACATCACGGGTTCAAAAAATATGCCGCTAGACGAGATTGAAGAAGCAATTTCCCTGATTCATCAGGAAGCCGACGAAGACGCAAACATCATATTCGGAACGGTTTTTGACGAGGAAATGGATGACAGTGTAAAAATTACCGTCATCGCCACCGGCTTTGACAGTAAAAAACAAGTTGCGATGCCGCATCCGGCAATTGCCGCTGCTCAACCCGATGGATTCGCCGGAAATTTTCCGCCTTCAAAACCTTTAGAAGTCAATAAAGGAGAAGATATAAATGTGCCGACATTTATTCGCCGTCAAGCAGATTAAATTATAATTTTATGAAATGATGTCTTCACCGAAGAAAAGTACAGGGATATAAAATTATGAAAGATAATTACAATACGCGGGGTTATCCGCATCAAACGAGCAGCACCGACACGCGCCGGAAACAGCCGCCATCGCCGGAAACAAACGCTGAAACTTATTATTATAAAAAGCAAATAGATTCCCGAACAAAAATGGTAGTTGTTCTGATAGACGGTGAAGAAATTGAAGGCACAATCGAATGGTATGATCTTGACGCTTTGAAAATTAACCGCCAGGATGCGCCGAATCTGCTTTTACCGAAACATAATATAAAGTATATGTTTAAGGCGGACGATAAAAAGTAAAAAAAACATCATATAAAAGAATAGTTTCGTGAATGTTAATGCAATCGAAAACAATCTAAAACCAAATTTGCCGCGAATCGGGGTAACGATGGGCGATGCCGCCGGAATCGGCGCGGAAATCACGCTTAAAGCACTTGCCGATAAAAATTTAAGGAAGATTTGCCAGCCAATAATCATCGGCGATGCCGCATTTTTAAGAAAAACTGCCAAGGATTTAGGTTTAGAATTTGATTTTGTCCAACTCGCCGCCGCAACCTCGGCTAATCAAACCGCAATTTACGATTTAAATAATCTCGCAGGTGAAATAAAGCTCGGCGAAGATTCAGCCGTAACGGGAAAAGCCGCCGCCGAATATATTGAAACTGCCGTGTGGCTTTGGCGCGAGAAAAAAATTGATGCGATTGCTACCGCGCCAATCAGCAAAAAAGCGATTGCTCTCGGCGGTTACGGTTTTCCCGGACACACAGAATTTCTCGCATATTTAACCGACACGCGCGAATTTGCGATGAGCTTTTTTGCCGAAAAACTGCGTGTTGTTTTGCTTTCAACGCATGTTTCGCTCCGCGAGGCGATTGGTTTGGTCAAAAAAGAAAAATTGGTTGAACTGATAAAATTTTCCCACCGAGAAATTTCCAGACTTTTAAAAAAGGATGCAAAACTGGCGGTTGCCGGTCTTAATCCGCACGCTTCGGAAGGCGGAATGTTCGGCACGGAAGAACAAGCTGAGATAATTCCGGCAATTGCCGAATGTCGTAGAAAATTTAACATAAATGTTTCCGGCGCATTTTCGCCCGACACCATCTTTTTACGCGGGTTTCGCGGCGACTTCGACGCAGTTGTTTCCTGTTACCACGACCAAGCCACAATTGCCGTTAAATGTCTGTCTTTCGGTGCGTCGGTCAATGTAACACTTGGTCTGCCGCTGGTCAGAACATCGGTTGACCACGGGACGGCTTTTGATATTGCGGGAAAAAATATCGCCGATGCTTCGAGTATGAAAGCGGCAATCCGTTTGGCGGCAAACTTATCGGCGAATTCGTAAAGATATGGAAAAGTTTGCTAATATGGAAGCAGGACGAGAAAAGAACGCGCAGTTGCAGACGAGGTTGCGGATGTGTGCAGAAAAATCAGTAACCAAACAGCCGGATTAAATTTTTCTTGATGTAATCTTTTCCGAATGATAGTTTTCAAAACAAACCAATTTTGTGATAAAAAGATTTCCGGCAGAGTTCGATTAAGGAGCAAAACCACCCGTGCCAAAACGAAGATTACTTCTTGCAGATGATTCGGTAACCATTCAAAAGGTTGTCAATCTGACTTTTGCCGACGAAGGCATTGAAGTTGTTATCGCCGGTGACGGCGATACGGCAATGAAAAAATTCGTCGAAGCCACGCCTGATTTAGTCATGGCGGATGTCAATATGCCCGGTTTGGACGGTTATCGAATTTGCGAAATGATTAAGCAAGACGACGAAACCAAGCAAATTCCGGTTATCCTTCTGGTCGGTTCGTTCGAACCTTTTGACGAAGAAGAAGCGCGTCGCGTCGGCGCGGACGATTATCTGATAAAACCGTTTCAGTCAATTCGCCAATTGGTGCATAAAGTTTCGGTTTTGCTGAATTTAGACATTGGCGGAGAAACTGCAAGCGAAACAAGTGCTTTCACTTCGGCGATTGAAGGTGTGGAAACTAAAAACGAAGCTCTCGAATTAAACTCAACCGACAGTGTCGGCAAGCCGTTGGGTGATGCGGGTATGGACGACGAAATGATTCAAACCAATCAAATCGGCAGTTTGCCCGCCGACGAAGCCCAAAAGTTTTCATCCGATTCGGCGGCTGAATCCGCGACAGAAGATTTCAGACAGCCGTCGGAAACCGGTTTTAGAAATTTAGCCGGATATGAAACGCCGGAAGAAACTTCGGCGAAAACGCAGCCTTTGAGCATTGCGGAACTCGACAAACTTAACTTTGATTCTTCCGTAACAAACAGTGCAGCGTCGGACGAAAAAGTTTATGAATTGGCGGACGGACAAAACTTCGCAGATAAAGAAGCAGCCGATAGAATTAAAGCTGCACAACCGGATGCGGAAGATAATCCACCGGTTTCAGAGCAGATAATAACGGACGAAACTAAAGACGAGCAATCTTTTTCAACGCAAACTTCCGGCGGCGAAAGCGATTATGCAACGCTGGAAAAAAATTCCGAAACATTTCCGCCGCCCGAAACCGTCGCGCCTTTATATTCCGATGACTTGAATCGGCTTGACCAGCCGAAGCCGGAAACGGAAGAAAATTTTCAAAAAACTGATAATCAGACTCAACCGAATGACTTTTCACCGGAGTTAATCGAAGCCATTGCCAACAAAGTTGCCGAAAACATTACCGATAAAGTCGTCAGAGAAATTGCCCGCGAACTTGCTCCGCAAATAGCAAGTTTGCTTGTCAGACAAATGAATCAGGAGCAGATGAAAGAATAGCTAATTGCACAACGGTAAATAACGAATGGTTAGTTTTCGCCGCTCAGATGAAAACTAACCATTCTTGCTTTATCAGTTGTCAGTTGTCGGTTGTCAGAAATAAACTAACTATTAACTAATTATCTTTCTAATTACTGACAACCGACAACTGACAACCGACAACTGATTATGGAAAAAGCATACAATCCAACCGAAGCCGAAAGCACACATTACAAACGATGGGAAGAACGCGGCTATTTCGCGCCTGAAATTAACGAAAATCCAAACGCCGAAGCGTTTTCAATCGTCATTCCACCGCCGAATGTAACGGGCAGTCTGCATATGGGACACGCGCTCCAACATACTTTGATGGACGTTTTGACGCGCCGGAAACGAATGCAGGGTTACAGAACTTTATTTCTGGTCGGTGTTGACCACGCAGGAATTTCGACACAATTGATGGTTACGCGCCAATTGAAAAAAGACGAACATAAAACGCCGCAGGACATCGGGCGCGAGACGTTCACGGAAAGAGTCTGGGCGTGGAAAGAAAAATATGGCGGCACAATTACAAACCAAATCCGCCGCGAAGGTCTGTCGGTTGATTGGTCGCGTGAACGCTTTACAATGGAAGAAAGTTTATCAATCGCCGTGCGAAATGTTTTTGTGCGACTTTATGAAGAAGGCTGGATTTATCGCGGCACGCGCATCGTTAATTGGTGTCCGCGCGATAAAACCGTGCTTTCAGATTTGGAAGTCAAAGAGGAAACCAGAAAAGACGGCAAACTTTATTATCTAAAATATCCGATAAAAGATTCGAATAAAAAAATTACGGTAGCGACGACGCGCCCGGAAACAATGCTCGGCGATACGGCGGTTGCCGTCAATGCGGACGATGAAAGATATAAAGATTTAATCGGCAAAACTATCGAACTGCCTCTGACAGACCGCGAAATTCCGATAATTGCAGATGAATATGTTGACGCGGAATTCGGCACCGGCGCGGTGAAAATTACGCCCGCACACGACCCAAACGATTACGAAGTTGGGATGCGTCATAATCTCGAAAAACTTGTTGTGATGAACGATGACGCGACAATGAACGCTAACGCAGGCGCGGATTTTGAAGGTTTAGACCGTTACGAAGCGCGTGAAAAAGTCGTCGAAAAATTTGAAGAATTGGGATTGCTTGAAAGGATTGACGATTACGAAGTTGTTTTGCCGCATTGCGAGCGTTGCAGAACGGTTGTCGAACCGCTTTTGTCTGAGCAGTGGTTTGTCAACATGTCGGAAATGCGCGATATGGCTTTGGATTTAATGCAAAAAGAACACGCGCCGCATTTTTATCCAAACGTGCCGCACGAAAAAGTTTATACAACGTGGCTGGAGAATTTGAAAGACTGGACAATTTCGCGCCAACTTTGGTGGGGACATCAGATTCCGGCGTGGTATGACAAAGCGGGAAATGTTTATGTCGCAAGGACAAAGGAAGAAGCCATCAAAAAAGCTGGAACAGACAAATTAGCGCAAGACTCCGATGTTTTAGACACTTGGTTTTCGTCCGCGCTGTGGGCATTTTCAACGCTCGGCTGGACGGGAGAAGAAGTCCAAAGTCCAAAGTCCAAAGTCCAAAGTCAGGAAACCGAACAACTGACAACCGACAACCGACAACCGACAACCGATTTAGAAACATTTTATCCAACCGACGTTCTTGTAACCGGACGCGACATCATTTTCCTCTGGGTTTCGAGAATGGTAATGACGGGTTTGAAATTTTTGGGCGAAAAACCTTTCAAAGACGTTATAATTCACGGCACGGTTTTGGACAAAAACGGACAGCGAATGTCAAAAACAAAAAACAACGGCATTGACCCTTTGGATGTTTTCGACAAATACGGCGTTGATGCAACACGGATGACTTTGGCAGGTTCGTCAACCGGCGCAGATTTCGCTTGGCGCGATGAAAAGGTCGAATCGTTCCGCAATTTCGCCAACAAAATCTGGAACGCGACGCGCTTTTGTCTGATGAACAGCGAAGGCGCACAGGTTGATTACACATTCTTAAATCCGAAGGCGGAAGCACGCGAGATTATAAAAACTCTAAAAGATGAATTGCGCGAATTTGACGAGGAAGACGAAGAGTTTTTGGATAAAGTAATTCCCGAATTTGCCGCCGACAATCCAAAGGAAAATCTTTCGATTGCCGACAGATGGATAATTTCGCGCCTTAACAAAACCGCTTTGAATGTGAACAAAGCACTCGAAAATTATCAATTTCACGAAGCCGTTCAGCTTCTTTACCACTTTTTCTGGGACGATTTTTGCGATTGGTATATTGAACTCGTCAAAGACGAAATCACCTCCGAAGGAGTCAATACAAAGCGCGATACGGCGCGTTCGCGCATTATCACAATTCTTGAACAAGCCTTGCGCCTGCTTCACCCGTTTATGCCTTTTCTGACGGAAGAACTCTGGCACAAACTACCGGAAGTTTCCCACGCTTTGCACAATTGCGCTTACAAAAACGCCGCAGCGACAATTATGCTGACCGATTATCCGCAAGGCGACGCTTCGATGATTGACGAAAAAGCTGAATCAGAGATGCAAGCCGTTATCGAACTGATTTCAAAGGTTCGCAACATCCGCGCCGAAATGAATATCAAACCGAGCGACAAACCGGCAATTTATGTGGCGGCAAATCAAGATTTACAAAAGATTTTCCGCGAAAACAAAGCGCAAATCTTAAAACTCGCCCGCGCTGACGAACTAAAAATCAGCGAAAGTTTAGACGCTCCGAAAGCCTCGGCACGCGGCGTTTTGAGCGGAAATGTTGAAATTGCCATCCCGCTTGAAGGTTTAATTGATTTTGAAAAGGAAAGCGAACGCCTCGAAAATCAATTAACTAAACTAAACACCGAAGGCGAAAGACTGACGAGACAACTTGCCAATAAAAATTTTATCGAAAAAGCACCTGTCGAAAAGGTTAATGAATTACGTAATAGAGTTGCGGAAATCCAGCAGCAAACCGCCGCCTTACGGCAAAATCTGACGGCTTTGAAATAAAATTCTGATAGAATAAACACAAGCTATGCTTGAAGCAAAAGAATTATTAGACATCAAAGAAGCCAGCGTTTGGGCAACCGAATTTTTGGGCAAATCCGTTACGCCTTCCAATATCGCTTATCTAATCAATTACGGCAGAGTAAAAAAAATTGGAACAGACGGCAGCGTTTTTGTATCGAAAAATGATTTGCTCGATTATTACAAAGCCTATAAAAACTCACGCGAAAATGTTTGGAAAGATAAATTAGGCGACGATTTGAATTGGGCTTTGTCGTTTGAACAATACACCGAATCGCAAACAACCAAGCACGTTCACCGCCTTCATCCATATAAAGGAAAATTTATCCCGCAGCTTGTCGAATATTTTCTTGATAATCATACCGACAAATTCAAACAGGAAGTCTTTTTCAAAAAAGGCGACATTGTTCTTGACCCGTTTTGCGGAAGCGGAACGACGCTTGTGCAAGCCAATGAATTGGGCATTCACGCCATTGGTATTGATATTTCAAAATTCAACGCTTTGATTTCCAATGTCAAAGTTCAAGACATAGATTTTACCGACCTTGCAACGCAAATCAATGATATAACTTGGAAATTAAGGCAATTTGTTTTGGAAGGGAAACATATTGATTTTGAGAACAAGTTAGCCGAATTTCTCAGCACATACAATAATGAATTTTTCCCTTCACCTGAATTTAAGATTAGAGCGCGAAAAAAGGAAATAAACGAGAAAGAATACGCAAAAATTCACGAAGCAAAGATTTTGGAAAAGTTTAACGAGTTAGTCAAAGAATTTAATCTTAAAGTGAAACAAGACCGACAAGAAAGATTTTTAGATATTTGGCTTTTACAGCCTGTCCGCGAGGAAATTGATTTTGTTTTTGAGCAAATTAAACAAGTCGAAAATATTCAAACAAAGAAAATTTTGACCGTTATTTTAAGCCGCACGATTCGCAGTTGCCGCGCTACGACGCACGCTGATTTAGCCACTTTGGTTGAACCCGTTGCGACAACTTATTATTGCGCGAAACACGGAAAAATCTGCAAACCGTTGTTTTCAATCGTTTCGTGGTGGGAAAGATATTGCAAAGATACCGTCGGGCGTTTGAAATACTTTGAAAAATTAAAGACCGACACGCATCAGATTTGCTTAAACGGGAATTCTGAAAATCTCGATATATTCGCGGCTTTAAAAGAGAAAAATCCCGAATTTGCCGCGCTTGTTGAAAAGCAAAAGATAAAAGGAATTTTCTCAAGTCCGCCGTATGTCGGTTTGATTGATTATCACGAACAACACGCTTACGCTTACGACCTTTTCGGCTTTGAACGCCAAGACGAGCAGGAAATCGGCTCAATGTTTAAAAAGCAATCAAAAGCCGCGCAACAAGATTATGCCAAAGGAATTTCAAATGTTCTCAATAACTGTAAAAGATTTTTAGTCGAAGACTTCGATATTTTCCTCGTGGCAAACGACAAATACAATCTTTACCCGCAGATTGCCGAAAACGCCGCAATGCAAATCGTCAATCAATACAAACGCCCTGTTTTGAATCGCACGGAAAAAGACAAAGGTGCGTATTCGGAAATAATTTTTCACTTGAAGGAGAAACAATAATGGATGAAGAAAAAATACTATATGCAATTACAGTTCAGGATGTAATAAATGTTTCTGAAGAACTCGGAATAGACTTTACGGAAACCGACATTGAATTTATCCAAGACAAAATTGGAGATTTTATGGGAAGTTCTTGGTCTGATGCGGTTGAATTTGCTCTGCAAGAACTAAAAACAAGAGAACCTAAATAAATTATGCTTTCACAGGAACACAAAAAACATATTGTAGAAACAATTAAGAATTGTTTGAGAAGAAAGTTTCAAAATTACAAACCTGAAACCGACAATATGCCGTTTCATTTTGGATTACTTGGTAAAGACAGAATGGCTTTGTTTTCTTTTATTCAATCATTGAATACAACTTTCGGAACTTCGATTTACGAACCTGTTGCCAAAGAACTTGCTAAAGGCGTATTCAAAGAAGCACATTCCCAGTTTGTTTTAGGCAATGTTATTACTCAAGGCGCACAACACGAAATTCAAAGAATAATGAACGATTTGTCTGTTGGAGGAGATGTAAATAAGGAAGAGGAAACAGAGAGGATTAGAAAGGCTGCTCAACAGGTGAGTTAAATAAACTTAAACCTATAAAAGTGGATTTATTTCTTATATCGAAAGACGATGAAGTATTTATGTTTGATTTGAAAACTGTCAAACCAAATAAAACTGATTTCGTTTCATTTAAAAGAACCTTGCTTGAATGGTTAGCCATTTATTTCCACCAATTTCCCGAAGCGAAAGTTAATACTCTGATTTCGATTCCATACAATCCGTATGAGCCAAATCCTTACAAACGCTGGACAATGAAAGGTATGCTCGATTTGAAGAAGGAAGTAAAGGTTGCGGAAGAATTCTGGAATTTTCTTTCGGGTGAAGGAACTTATGTTGATTTGCTTGGTTGTTTTGAGCAAGCAGGCATTGAATTACGTTCTGAAATTGACGAATACTTTCAAAGATTCAATCTCAAATAAATTCACATTGAAGTTTGCAAATAATTTTTGTGAGAAAAACAAAATAACTGAGAAAGACTATTGAAATTTAATTTGGAAAAAAATCGGATTTATCGTGAATTTTTGAACATCGAACTGCCTGCGGACGACGCGGAAATTAGTTTGTAGGAAAAAAATATGATGTGGCTAGAAAACGGCGATATGCTCGCTTCGATAGGTGATTTTTTAGCGGAAGACCTTGGGCGTGGCGATATTACGACGCAGGCAACCGTGCCGCCGGATGTGCGCGGCGCGGGCAAGTTTCTGGCAAAGGAAGATTTGGTTGTGTGTGGTTTGGAAGTTGCCGAAGTCGTTTTTGCACATCTTGACCCCGACAATGCCGAAATTATCACAGCCGTTTCCGAAGGCGATGAGGTCGAAGCAGGAACGGTTCTCGCTACTTTGAAAGGCTATGCCGATATTTTGCTGGCGGGCGAAAGAGTTGCGCTGAATTTGCTGCAAAGGTTGAGCGGCGTGGCGACGCTGACGCGCCAATATGTCAAAGCTGTCGAAGGCACAAACACACAAATTATTGACACCAGAAAAACAACTCCGGGTTTAAGAATGTTGGAAAAATACGCGGTTACGGTTGGCGGCGGCAAAAACCATCGGTTTGGACTCGACGACGGCGTTTTGATAAAAGACAATCACATCGAACTTGCAGGCGGCATCACCGAAGCGATTACGGCGGCGAAACTCAAGGTCGGACATCTGCATAAAATCGAAGTTGAAATATCAAATTGGGCGCAGCTGCGCGAAGCAATTTTAGCGGGCGCGGATATTGTGATGCTTGACAACCAAACGCCGAAAGAAGCGGAAAAATTGGTCGAAATGGCGCGGAATATGAATCCGAATGTTTTATTAGAAGCATCGGGCGGAATGAATCTCGACACGGTGCGCTCGTTTGCCGAAGCCGGAGTTGATTTTATCAGTGTCGGACGACTGACGCATTCGGCGCGGGCGGTTGATATTTCTTTTAAGATTCAAATGATTTGAAAATTAGTGGTAAGTGGTAAATGGTAAGTGGTGAGTGAAAAACTTAAGATTTAATCCTAGCCATTTACCATTTACCACTTACCATTAAAAAAATATGAATATTATTAAAGTATTAGGTATTGCGGCTGGCGTTGCCGCGACGGGTTTGGCAAGTTTGGCAATCGCCAATGCGGGCAATGTCGCGGAAACTTCCGCCGACAGCAAAGACGAAAGTCTAAAAACGCGCCGTTATCAAGTAGATTTGAAAACTTTTGTCGAAGAAACCGAAAGATTGATTTTGGCTCTGACAACTTACGGGCAAAACTGGAGAATTATTTCCGCCGATGTTGCGGAAAGTTCCGCGACTGTCAAAGCAGAAGTTCCGGTTGTATTTTTTACCGACGATTTGGAAATAAGCGCGAAAAAAGAAGCGGATAAAGAAGAGATAACGGTCGATGTGCGTTCAGCTTCGCGCGTCGGCAAAGGCGATTTGGGCGAAAACAGAAGACATATTTTGCAGATATTAAAAGCGTTAGACGAAAAATTTGCAGGTAAATGATTTTTAATGCTGGAGGCGCAAGGTTGCTAAGATGCAAAAGTTTCTACAGGTTTCTTTTCTGATAAAACACTTTCTTTGCTTGTTAAAGCCAACATCTCTTCGGTCGGCTTCAAAAAAGGCAAAAACCAAATAATAAGCGTTGAAACAATAATTGCGATGGTGGCGGCAATTCCGCCTTCGATGCCGTAATCGCCGCCGGTTATCTGCTTTATGCCAAGCTCAGACACGCGGAAAAGCGGCGCGGTTGTCAATTCCGTAATTCCGCTGACGGGCAAACCTAAAAACGCGCCCTGCGCCCAGTTCCACATTAAATGCAAACCGAAAACAAACCACAGATTCCGCGTTTTCAAATAGGCAACGCCGAACCAAATTCCCGCTAAAATCGTGTTTAGAATTGAGATATAATCTGCATTTGGATTGTTGAGATGTGCTGAAGCAAAAAACAGAGAAGTGAGCGCAATTGCCAGCCAAGCGAGTTTGGCGCGGGCAAATGTCTGCAGCATATAACCGCGAAAAAACGCTTCTTCCGCCGCCGCGCCGACGATAAAAACCGCAAGTGAAATTCCCAAGGTCAATAAAATTGCCGATTGTCTGTTAGTCCGGTTTAGTTCAAAACTCAATCCGCCAAAAATTATCCCGATAAACGCAGCAAAAAGAAGCGAAACTGCGCCCAAAATCAAACCGAAACTCAAATCTTTAAACCAGTTTTTCGTGAACCAACAGCCGAGTGCGCGAAACGGTAAATTTTCGAGAAATCTTCCGCACAGCCAACCGACGAAAATCGCAGCTGTCAGTAAAATAAAATTCGGATAAATAAAGGAAAGCAGGCTATTTTCGTTAAAACCAATCGGCAAACGGGTAAGAACCTCCCTGACAACCGCGCCGAAAAAAGATGAAACAAACAAAACCGCAAACAGAAAGACGAGAAAACGCCAACCGCTTCGCAAGCGGCTTGATTGATTAAAGAAAATTTCGGCGACATTCATAATTCATGGCTAATCTTTTTTCGTTTTCAGATACGTTTTCGGAATTGGCGCGTCCGGCGTTTCGCCTTGCCAGTAAATTGTCAAAACCCACCAGCGCGTTCCGTCGTTGAGAAGCTGAAAACTGTTGATGCCGCGCTGAAACGGCGTTTTGTCGCCCGACTTGTGAAAGGAAGCGTAAGTCGAAAAAACCTGCGCGATGTTGCCGTAAATATCTGTGTGCCGCGCAATTTCCCGTTCGTAAAAACCTTCTTTTTCCATAAATGGCGAAGACCGCTCGATATATTCTTCGGGCGTAAAAGCGCGTGCGCCAACAGCTCCTGTTTTCGGATTTTTACCTGATGGAATCAGCCGCGCATCTTTATGAAAAAGCGTGCGGAATCTGTCCCAATCGCGTTTTTGTCCCGCGTCGCCCGAAATCACTTCATAGACGGCTTTCATAATTGCGTCAATCGAAGAAACATCCGCCGGATTTGCCTCTTTCATCTCGGTTTTTGCTGTATCTTTCGTTTGCGCCATCGCGTTAAAAGCCAAAGTTAAAATGATTAAGCAAGTCAGCAAAAGGTTTTTTTTCATAATGCGGATTTTTACGTCGGAAATTGGTTTTGGTTTCAAAAGGTTAAATTATCGCTTATTTTTTCAGTTATTCGATTTATCTTTTGACTTTCAGAACTTTCCTCAAACACTTTCGCTCTGCCTTAAAAATCTCTATGTTTCCGCGTCTCTGCGGTTCAAATAATCTTTCCAAATCCGCACCAAGAATTTTGATTATGCCAGATTATCTGCATTTCTTGCGCGTTAATCTCTCGCCACCAATCTTCAAATTCGGCTTTTGAAATATAAAAAGCCGTCGGCGCAACCAGATGGTCAAAGACGATATTGTGCTGTTCACGCCAGCCGAAACGCGAAATGTAATACAAATAATCATTGTAAAAAAGTTTGTCGGCAAGTGGTTTGGCTATCGCGTTAGCAGGTTTGTAAATCAGCTTTGTCGCCAGAAAAACGCCGAAAGTCGGGAGTTTTGAGAGTTGATAAAGCGTCGGCTGTGAAAGGCGCGAAGTGAATTTTTCACGCATCGGCGAAACATAGTTAGTAATCCATTCGTTATTCTCCGCGCCGTAAATCCACGCCGAAATATGTCCGCCTTTTTTCACTTTTGAAGCCAGCGACAGAAATGCTTTTTTCGGGTCGGGCGTGTGATGCAAAACGCCGATTGAAAATGTGTAATCGAAAGCGCGTTTGAATGGCAATTTATAAATATCGGCTTGAACAATGTGGACATTCGGCAAATCTTTTGTCGCCTGAAAAGCCGTTTCCACCGCCGCGCTCAGATCAATTCCGATAACTTCTTTTGCGCCCCAATTCGCCGCTAAACTCGTGTGCCGACCTTTGCCGCAGCCGCCTTCGAGAACGATTTTGTCTTTGAAAAAATTTTCTTTGACAGGTTGCAGCCAGTCCAAAAGTTGTTCGGCGTATTTCGTATCTTCCTGCGTAAAATGCGTCCATTGCCAGCCGAAGTTTTCGGCGGTGTCGGCTTTATTCTGCTCGATTTTATCAAGCGCGGCAAAACGCGGAACGCCCCGCACGACTTTGTATTCACGGTCGCATTTTCTGCACGTCAAAACGGCTTCAATAATTTCTTTTTCTTCGTATTTGCTGGCATACGCGAGCAAAATATCGCCGCCGCAGCTTGGGCAGGCAAGTAAATTTAAAAGTTTTTCTTTCATTAAAAAGCAAAATAGAACACGGATACACGGGGAAATTTGAATTTATCTGTCTAATTCGCGTTCATCTGTCTGATATTTTTTCTTAAACTCTTCAAATTCCCGAAACGGAAACGGCTGTCGCCAGTTGAATTCAAACTCATCGGTTTCGCGGTCGGCGTAAAGTTGGTTAAAGGTTTCGGCAAATGACCCGCAAACATCCTTTATTTTTCCCTGATGCGAATAAACCAACTCGCGCTCAGTTGATTCGCGCTCTTCAGTTGGATATTGATAAATCTCCAATCGAAGATTTTCGCCTTCTTTGACGAAACGAAAATCAAACTCTTCGGGATTGCGATTCCACGGCAAAACATATTCATTATTTGCGGAATTTTCGTTTAACAAATCCGACAAAATCAGCAAAAGTTCCGCCAAAGCGCGCTTGTGCGGCGCGTGTGCCGTCGTTGTATGAAATTCGGTTGCGCCATCGTCAAAACCGATTGACATCCAGCCGCATTGCGGCGAGTTAAAACTGACTTCTAATTTTCCTGACATAGCTTTTTCGTTTTTGGAATTTCAAATAAGTATAGTATCTTTTGGGTTTGCTTTCGACAAATTTGCAGTTAAACTTTCAATAAAAATCGTAAATCTAAAATCCAAAATCGAATGAAACAATACCAAGAATTTCTAAAACATATTTTAGAGAACGGAACGCGCCGCAAAGACCGCACGGGCGTTGGCACAATTTCGACTTTCGGTTATCAAATGCGGTTTGATTTGCAGGCAGGTTTTCCCGCCGTAACCACGAAAAAACTGCATTTTCGCTCGATTATTCACGAACTTTTGTGGTTTTTGAAAGGCGGCACAAACATTAAATACTTAAATGACCAGAGAGTTTCTATCTGGGACGAATGGGCGAATGAAAACGGCGATTTGGGTCCGATTTATGGCAAGCAATGGGTTTCGTGGGAAACAAAAGACGGGCGCGTTATCAATCAAATCGCCGATGTAATTGAGCAAATCAAACACAATCCGTATTCGCGGCGGTTGATTGTTTCGGCTTGGAATGTCGGCGAACTCGAAGAGATGGCATTGATGCCCTGCCACATTCTTTTTCAGTTTTATGTTTCGGACGGCAAGTTGTCCTGCCAATTGTATCAGAGGTCAGCCGATAGTTTTCTCGGCGTTCCTTATAATCTGGCTTCTTACGCGATTTTGACGCAGATGATAGCGTTGCAATGCGATTTGCAAGTCGGCGATTTCGTTTGGACGGGCGGCGATTGTCATATTTATTTAAATCATCTTGAGCAGGTAAAACTGCAATTATCGCGTGAGCCTTTTCCATTACCGCAATTAATAATTAAGCGGAAACCTGCTTCGATTTTTGATTATGAATTTGCGGATTTTGAAATAAAAGATTATCAATCGCATCAAGCAATCGTCGCGCCGATTGCTGTTTAGTTCGCCAAATTTAATGTGGACCTTTTTTCTTATCAAAATTCTCGGCTGTGTTTTCAAAGTAATTCAACGTGATAATGGTCGCCTTCGACAATTATTCGTCCTCCGACTTGATTGACGGCTTTTTTGAGAGAATTAAAATTTGTCGTCGCTTTCCGAATATCAATTGCATTGCCGAGAAGATGACTGGAAATAAAAACCGGAGGCTGCCGCTTAATTTGATTTTCAATCACCTTTCTCATCGCTTCCACCGCGATTGCCGGATTACCTCTGTTTGCCCGAAACGCGGTTAAAATTTCATCAATCGCCGATTTATTTTTGTATAAATTTCTGACTTTCGCCTCGCCTTCAATAACTAATTTGTTATAAAGTGCGGACGCTTGGCGGTCGGGCGGACGGTAACCGCTCGTTACAATAAGTTTGCCGCCGGTTTTTGCAAAATAATTATCGGCAACTTTGGCAGTCTTGGCTTGCAGATTTTCGGTCATCAAAATACCAGATACGACGGAATAACGCTCGCCGTCTTTGGCAGGGAAACCATCGGATTTTGCCGTTTTATCGGGCAAAATCCGGTTAAACAAATTCCTGAAACTTACCGTCTCGATGATGCCGCTTTCCTGAAGTCCGTTTGCGTGTTGGAATTTTTTAACCGCCGCTTCAGTTTGCAGACCGAAAATGCCGTAACCCGAATCAACTTGGGCTTGCGTCATAAATTTGAGTTTGACCAGACGGTTTTGGACGGCTTTAATAAGCTGCGGATTCGGATTTCCTTTCGCAATTCCCGCCTTGATGGAATCAATCGCTTTTTGCTCAACGGCACTGAATTTACCTGTTGCCAAAATGCCTAAATGATTTTGCAGCATCTCGACAGCGGTTTGCGTTTGCCGTCCGAAAATGCCGAAACTGCTGCCGATATTTTCCATTTTTAGATAACCGAGCATTATCAGAGAGTCTTGCAATTTTTTTACAAGTTCGCCTCTGGTGCCGTTTTTCAAAACGATAGTTTTCGTTTCATTAAGAGTGTCGGGAAACAATACAAAACCCGTGGCTTCATCCATCAAGCCCGTCGCGGCAATACCTCTTGACTTTTGAAACTTAGCCAAAACCCGTGAAGTATTTACTCCCCATTTCCCGTCCGCAAATCCGGTTTGCAAATCTGCGGGAACGATTCCGATATCCAAAAGTCGCTGCTGAACGATTTTGACACCGCCGAACAATCTTGCACTAACGATTGTCGCTGCTTCACGCGCCGTAATTTCACCGTCGTTATTCCAGTCAAGCGGATTTAACTTGTATTCCGGCGTGCCGATCTTAAACAGAACGGCATCGGATCTTTTCGGCGAGCCTGAGAGAATCGCCGTATAAACCGCTTCGAGCGAGCCGAGTTTTCCGGCAAACGGACTGAAAAACTTTTCGACATATTCGAGCTGCTCAACCGCCGTCATCCGTTTTAACTTATCGGTCGTCGTTCCGAGAATCTTTGCCGTCGCTTTTAGAAATTGAATTAAACCGGTTGCGCCAATCGGATTTTGAATGGCGGGATTAAAAGTTCCGCCGGTTTCAAAACTCATCGCGGCAAGCACGTATTCCGGTTTTGTTTCCAAACGCTCCGCCATAATTTCCACAGCAAATATGAAATCTTCGGTAACAAAAATGCTGCCTTTCACTCCTTGAATTTGTCCGTAATTAAATTTTGCTGACATAGTATTTTTCCTATTAACATTGCTTAGATGATAAGCACATCTGAATAACTGCCGCCGTTTGACATAATATCGAAAATTTATTTTCTAACTTACTCCTAAAAATATGAACATTGAAAAATTTCTCGTGCCGGAAGGCAAAAAGCTAATTTTAAAAAAATACCAAGCCGACTTTACCGGCGATTACAAAGATAAACAGTTGGCGGTCAGAGATTTGGAGAAAAACATTGAACGATTAGCCGAACTCCAGGTTGTTCTTTACGCGCAGAACACGCACGCGCTTTTGATGATTTTTCAGGCAATGGACGCGGCGGGCAAAGACAGCGCAATCAAGCACGTGATGAGCGGTTTGAATCCGCAAGGCTGTGAAGTTACTTCGTTTAAACAGCCTTCGACGGAAGAACTCGACCACGATTACCTGTGGCGTTCAATGAAAAAACTGCCGGAACGCGGGCGCATCGGAATTTTCAACCGTTCTTACTATGAAGAAGTTTTAGTTGTGCGCGTGCATCCTGAAATTTTGCAGCTTCAGCAATTGCCCAAAAAGGTGGAAAATGACAAGGACATTTGGCAGGAACGCTGTTCACAGATTCGGAATTTTGAAACTTACCTGGCGGAAAATGGCATTCACGTTTTGAAATTTTTTCTTAACGTATCAAAGAAAGAACAGAAAGAGCGGTTCTTAAAACGCATTAACACGCCGGAAAAGAATTGGAAATTTTCGGCGGCGGACGTAAAAGAACGCGGTTTTTGGGACGACTATATGCATGCTTACGAAGATGCTTTACAAAATACCAGCACGAAAGATGCACCGTGGTTTATTGTGCCTGCCGACAATAAATGGTTCACGCGCGTCGTGGTTTCAAACATTATCATCAACAAAATGGAATCGTTGAATTTGCAGTATCCAGAGGTGAGCGAAGCGCATTTGAAAAGTCTTTTGGAAGCAAAGGAATTGCTTGAGAACGAAAATTAGTCCAAAATTTTATCTAAAATTGACGTTGCTTATTGTTCGTCGTCCGGTTTGGTTTTCTTAAAATTATACCGCAGCAAAACACGCATCGGCAGAGGTTTTCCGTTGCGGCTCGCGGGTCGCCAATTCATTTTGCGAACGGTTTCAGTAACCGATTCGTCCAAGCCAAAACCTGCCCAACGAACGATTTTCGTTCGCAGAATTTTGCCGTTTTCGTCCACATCAATCTCAATATCAACCGTCGCTTCAACGCTGTAAAGATAAGCCGTTCGCGTATATGACGGTTTGATGCTTCGATACGGCAAAGGCGGACGGAAATTTTTGGCTTCAGGCGAATCTTCGGCTGGTAATTCCTCTAATTTTGGCGCAGGCTTTTCGTTTAATTCTTCTTTGGTTGTGCTTTTTAATTTGTCGGAAATTTCCGCCGCCAAATCATTTATCAAAGCAAACAATTTTCCGTCGGCTTTTTCCGCGTTTTCCGCCTCGCCGCCCGCGAGTTTCCAAAAAATCAGCCGACCTGTCCGCGAACTAATCGCATAAACGGCGGCGTAAGATTCCTGATATTCTTTTCGTTCAAACGAATACCGCACTAAATTTTCCGCCTTTATCAGCAAAAAGTAATCACAGCCGATTGCCGCGCCGACGTTTTTCGCCTCTTCGAGCGAAAGATTGAAAGGTTTTTCGTGTTTGGCGGAAAGAAACGCGATTTCGCTCAAAGAATCGTCCAAAATTTTAAAATTCGGTGAAAGGGAAGTTTCGAGTTTTTCGGCAAATTGTTTGGTTTGTGCAGTTTTTTCAGGAACTAAAACGGCTAGTTTTTGAGCAGCGACAGGAAAAGTTAAAGAAAGAAAAAAAAGAAAAGAAATAACGATTAACGCAAATTTACACAGATTATTTTGGTAGTGTCTCACAATTTATGCTGATTGAAAGAAGAGATGGGAAAGTCATCTAAAGTAATGTGTGTTACCAACAGATAACTTGTCCGCATTGTTCTTCTTTCAACCTAAAAAAGAATGGCAAAACGCGCAATAAAAAGCAAAAGTATCAGTGCAAAGATTGTCGTCGGCAATTTATTACCGATTACACTTATC
>MWZA01000001.1 GCA_002050455.1 Acidobacteria bacterium 5-1
TTTAACCGGCAGAAAAAATTTCTTCTTCAGCAAATTGTAATTCGTAAAGCCGACGATAAGTTCCACCTTTTTCCAAAAGTTTTTTGTGTGTTCCGGTTTCGATAATTTTTCCCCGTTCGATGACGACAATTTTATCCGCCTTTCGAACGGTCGAAAGACGATGCGCGATGACGATTGAAGTTTTGTTTTGCATCAGATTTGCGAGAGCTTTTTGCACCAGATTTTCCGATTCGGTGTCGAGCGCGGATGTCGCTTCGTCTAATATCAAAACCGGCGCGTTCAAAAGAACAGCACGGGCAATCGCAATCCGTTGGCGTTGCCCGCCGGAAAGAAAAATTCCGCGTTCACCGACGAATGTGTCATAACCTTTGGGCAATTCCCGAATAAAATCGTCGGCAAAAGCAATTCGCGCCGCTTCCGTGATTTCTGCTTCGGTTGATTCTGGTTTGCCGTAAGCGATATTGTAGCGAATCGTGTCGTTAAACAATACAGTTTCTTGAGTTACGAGCGCGATTTGTTTTTTCAGACTTAAAATTTTCGCATCGCGCAAATCTGTTTCGTCCCACAAAATCGCACCTTCCGAAACGTCATAAAGTCTTTGAATTAACTTTATTAAACTCGATTTTCCGCCGCCGCTTTCGCCGACAAGCGCCACCATCGCACCTTTCGGAATAGTTAAATTAAGGTTTTTGATGATAATTTTATCTTCGTTCAAATAATTGAACGAAACATTTTTTAGTTCGATTTTGTCTTGCAGCGGTTTGAGTTCGACGGCGTTCGGCTTTTCCGGCAGAGCGTCCGTTTCGTCCAAAACGTCCCAGACATCACGCGCGGCGGCAAAGGCTTTGGTAATTTCATTGTGCTGGCGCGAGATTTTTCGCATCGGGTCATAGCTGCGGAAAAGAAAAATCAAAAATGCGAAAAATTGCGCGGCTTCCATTCTGCCGGTGTTTATCTCGCGCAAACCGAAAAACAGAAGCGTAATAATGGCAAGAACACCGACAGTTGTAATAATCGGCGGAGAAAGCGCGGCGATTTTGCCCGAACGCAAATTGGCGCGGGCGATAATTTTTGCGACATAGGCAAAACGGGATTTTTCTCTCTCTTCTGCCCGATATGCTTGCACTATCGGATAATTGGCGAGAGATTCCTGCGCCGTATCCGATAAGAGCTTGTTGCCCTCAAATGATTCTTCGGCGAGTTTTCGCAAGGATTTACTGAATTTTGAAGTTAAAATACCAATAAGCGGCGCGATAATCAATGCTCCGAGCATTAAACGCCAGTTATAGTAAAAAGCCGCGCTGAGAAAGCAAATTAGCATTATGCTTTCACGAAAAACATCGCGCAGGTTTGATGAAACAGCCAACTCAATCGCCGCCGCGCTTGTTACCAGCCTTGCAACTAAAAAGTTTGTCCGATGTTTTTGGAAAAAATTTGCCGATTGTGCCAAAAGATGTTCATAAAGTTCCTGCCGCAGTTGCAGAACGGCGGACTGCCCGATTTTTGCCATTAAGAATGAAGAAAAGTATTCGGCAACTCCGCCACCGATAGTAAAAACCAACAGTAAAACGGAAATTATTCCCCAAGCCAACAACCAATTATCTTGAGGGATAAAATTTTGTAGATTGAAAAGTGTTTCGGATTTTTGCGCCGCGCCGCTGTTGAATGCTTGGTCAAAAATCGGGACAGTTAGCGAAACGGTGGCAGTTTCAAACAGCGCGGCAAAAATCATTGCCACCGTTGCCAGAACAAAAGTGGAGAGATGCGGGCGGAGATATTTTAAAAGTCGGCGAAAATCTTTCATTACAATCTAAAGCATTGAATATACTTTAGAGCAAACGCGAAAGTCCAAAGTTACCCGAAACTTTTATTGTTTCGGTCAGATTTGCAACGTCAAAAAGGTTTGTGGCATCTTTTTATGTGAAAAAGTGTAAAAGAGTCTTTTCGGAGAAAAAAATGAAAAATCTAAAATTATCAAAAATTATTCCGCTATTTTCCGCCTTATTTTTATTATCTGTTACGATTTTCGCTCAAG
>MWZA01000023.1 GCA_002050455.1 Acidobacteria bacterium 5-1
CAAACCTAGAAGTTTGACACGACGCGCGAAAATTGACAAATGCGCGGCGGTTACTAGACATCGAAAAAACTTGCGGCAAGCATTTTTCCCCTTTCGTAGACGCAAACTTCCAACGCTTCGCACGGCAAGTTTGCCGGAGAAAAAGAAAGAAAATCGTAAAGTGAAAACGGAACGGCGCGGGTAAAACGCCGTTTGTGCCGCCGAAAGAGAATTTCTTTTTCTTCGGTTATTTCAATCGGACGAATGACGATTTGCAAATCTTGATTTTTCCTGATGATACGGCGTTTATTTTTGGAGCAGGAAAAATCGGCAAGACGAATCCGAAGCGGAAAAACGCAGCAGATTCTGCCTTCATAAAAAGAAAGATTGTAGCGGTAAAACTGCGTTCCGAAATGCCGCCAGCCGTCTGCCCAAAGCGCGTCCATCCGGCGCGGCGCGGCTTTCGGCAGGTAAAATTCTTCGTCAATGAAGGAAAATTCATCCGATAAATGAGTTTTACTTTCGAGCATCGGTTATGGAAAAGCAGCTAAAACAAACGAACAAAAGAAATACGCCAAATCAAATTTGTCGGTGAAAATGTGCGCCGCTCGCGCCGAATCAATGGCGCGGCGCAAGCGTTGGGCGACAAACTATGGGAAAGGTTAAATTCCGTCGGGAAAAATGACAAAAAGACAACAAATAGTGAACGGCAAAAAGAGACTTGTCTGTTCGCCAACACTATTTGTTGTCTTTACTTTTAATTTGCCGCTGTTTCTACCGTTTCCTCTGCTTCGTCTTCTTCAAGATACAGGTCGGTTTCCGGCGTTTCGCTGATTTCGTAAGGCGTAGGTTCATCGGCAACCGGCGGCGCATTGGCTTCCTCAATCCGTTTTTCCAGATCTTCTCTGGCTTTCATCATACTGCAGTTGCCCTCGAGAACCGCGCCGTCTTCAACCACCAGACGCGGGGCTTGGATGTTGCCGACCACTCGTGCCGAGCGTCCGAGTTCAAGTTTTTCCGCAGCGATAATATCGCCATTGACCGTTCCGTTAATAAACGCCGCCGAAACTAAAATATTGGCATCAACCCGTCCTGTCGCGCCGACAATTAAAGTTCCGCTTTCCGAACTAACGCGTCCGGTCAGATGTCCGTCAACCCGAAGCATCGCTTGAAAATTGGTTTCTCCGGTTAAAACAGTGCCTTGTCCGACAAAACCGCTCAGCCGACCTTCTTTGATGTCGCGTGCCATTGATTCGCTTTCGGAAACAACACCGCCGCGCGGCGGCGCAGTCGGCTGACTGTTGCTCGCGTACGGATATGAAACCGAATTTGACATTTGCCCTTGATTTGGCGTTGTTTCGTTTGATTGTTCCGCTCTGGAACTTCTTCCCATTCTAATCATAATTTTTCAAAAGCCTCCGTTAAATTTTCCCGACTTCGCTGCCTGCCGGATTAGATTTTCCGAAGAGAATTAATCGAAGCAGGAATCACGAATTTTAATGATGAAATGATAAACCGATTTATTTCCAGTTGGAATTCTTATAATAAAAGAGTTCTTTGAGGTATGTCTAGTAACCGCCGCGCATTTGTCAATTTTCGCGCGTCGTGTCAAACTTCTAGGTTTGGAGGAAATGATAAAAAGTTGTTTGTCGAAAGTAAGATAAAAACAAAACTGCTCAAAAAAATGGGCGAAGCCATCCGCGATTTTTCGATGATTGAAGAAGGCGACAAGGTAATGGTTTGTCTGTCGGGCGGAAAGGACAGCTATACTTTGCTTGATTTACTGCTCGACGTGCAAAAACGCGCGCCGGTCAGTTTTGAAATTCTCGCCGTCAATCTTGACCAGAAACAACCCGATTTTCCCGAACATATTCTGCCCGAATATCTGGAAAACCTCGGTATTGATTACCGAATTGTTGAAGAAGATACGTATTCGATTGTAACACGGCTCGTTCCTGAAGGCAAAACTTTTTGCTCGGTTTGCTCGCGGCTGCGGCGCGGCATTTTATACACAACTGCGATTAAGGAAAACTGCACAAAAATCGCGCTTGGACATCACGCCGACGATGTTATCAACACATTTTTATTAAACCTTTTTTTCGTCGGACAACTAAAAGCGATGCCGCCGATTTTGCGTTCCGACGACGGACGCAACACCGTTATCCGTCTGCTTTTGCTTTCGGCAACGGTCGGAAATGCCGATGAATTTGCGCGTTGGATTGAAGAAGTGCGCGGCGGAAAAGTTCACGTTATTAATCGCGCCGGTTCGCGTCCGGTTGAATTGAGAG
>MWZA01000075.1:0-1486 GCA_002050455.1 Acidobacteria bacterium 5-1
CTGCCGAAATGCCCGGATTTTATGCCGACGGCGAATACGACCTGGCGGGGTTTATCGTCGGCATTGTCGACAAGGAAAAAGTGATTGACGGCAAAAATATCACGCGCGGCGATGTCGTTTTGGCTCTCGGTTCAAACGGTTTGCATACGAACGGATATTCGTTGGCGCGAAAACTCTTTTTTGAAGTTGGCGGTTACAAAATCGATTCGGAAATCAATGGTGAAATACTTGCGGAAACTTTACTTAAACCGCACCGAAGCTATTACAAACTGCTTTCTGTTTTGGTTGACCAAAAAAAAATAAAAGGTTTGGCGCACATCACCGGCGGCGGTCTTCTGGAGAATATTCCGCGAATTTTGCCCGAAAATGTTTCGGTTGAAATAAAACGCGGAACTTGGTATGAACCGCCGGTTTTCGGCGTGATGCAGAGACTCGGAAACGTCGATGACCAAGAAATGTTTCGCGCTTTTAATATGGGCGTTGGAATGGCGATAATCTGTGCCAAAAGCGAAAGAGAAAATATCATTTCGCACATTGAAGAGTTAGGCGAGAAATGTTCTTCAATTGGGCGCGTGGTTGAAGGAAATAAAGAAATTTCGATTGGTTAGATTATGAAAATCGGCATTTTAATATCTGGGCGAGGCTCAAATATGTTGGCGATTATCGAAGCCGTTCAGAGCGGTCAAATTCCCGACTCTGAAGTTGCGGTTGTCATCAGCGATAAAATGGGCGCAGAAGGCTTAGAGAAAGCGAAAAAACGCCATATTGAAACGCTTGCCATCACGCGCAAAGGTCGCACCCGCGAAGAACACGACGCGGAAATTATCGCCGAATTAAAAGTGCGAGATGTCGAATTGGTTTGTCTGGCAGGCTATATGCGTCTGCTGTCAAAAGATTTTGTCCGCGCTTTTCCAGATCGGATTATGAACATTCATCCAAGTTTGCTTCCCTCTTTTAAAGGTTTAGAGGCGCAACGGCAAGCGATTGAGTATGGCGTAAAGGTTTCGGGCTGCACGGTTCATTTTGTTGACAAAAGTTTGGACAACGGTGCAATAATTGTGCAAAAAGTCGTAGAAGTGAAAGACGACGACACACCTGAAACACTTTCAGCGCGAATTTTAGAACACGAACACGCGCTTTATGTTGAAGCAGTGAAGCGAATTGTTGAAGGCAATTATAAAATCGAAGGTCGGCGCGTAACAGTTAAAAATCAACAGGATGTTTAGAATAGGAAAGCATTTATACTACTTATCACTGTCCGTCCTGTTTAGTTCTTGCTTTGACATAATCAAAATTCACACTTAAAATAAAAGTTTTCACTTTTGAGTGGAAGGATAGATAATTATGCCAAAAAGAACATTTCAACCAAACAATCGTCGTCGGGCAAAAAAACACGGCTTTCGGGCGCGGATGGCGACCAAAAACGGACGCAACGTAATCAAACGACGGCGGGCAAAAGGACGCAAGCGATTAACGGTTCATCATT
>MWZA01000075.1:1496-2263 GCA_002050455.1 Acidobacteria bacterium 5-1
TTATTAGATTTCTCTTTGCCGAAGGATGCGCGTTTGAGAAAACCGCGTGAGTTTCACCGCGTTTATGCGGAAGGCAAGCGTTTTGAAGGTCGTCTTATGACGGTGTTTATTATGCCGTCGGCAACCGGATTTCAGCGGCTCGGCATTACGGCTTCAAAAAAAGCCATCGGTAATGCGGTGCAGAGAAATCGGGCAAAACGTCTGCTTCGTGAAACCTTTCGATTGAGCAAAGCCAAACTTAACGAATTGGAAACAAAATTCGACTGGGTTTTGAATGCTCGCAGAAATTTGCTTCGTGTTAAACTCGAACAGCCTTTGAAAGAATTTCGGCAGATTGTTGAGAGAGTTAAAATTTTTGAACTTAAAATAAAGCAAGGCGAAGAAAACGTCAAAGCGGAAGCAAAATGAAGTTTTTAGTATTAGATTTTTTGCGGCTTTACCAGACGTGGATTTCGCCTTTTTTACCGCCTTCGTGCCGATTTACGCCGACTTGCTCCGAATATACAAAGCAAGCCGTCGAAAAATACGGCGCATTTCGCGGAACTTGGATGGGAACAAAGCGTATCTTACGCTGTCAACCTTTTTGCAAAGGCGGGCACGACCCAATTAAGTGATTTTAGATTTTAGATTTTGGATTCAAAAAAAATTGAGTCTCAACTTATTTCTTCAATCCAAAATCCAAAATCTAAAATCCAAAATGTAAAGATGATTGATAATAAACAAAACACGCAATTTCGATTTCTTTTAGCCGCGACGCTTTCGATGGC
>MWZA01000042.1 GCA_002050455.1 Acidobacteria bacterium 5-1
GGATAGATTCGCCCGGTTCGTCAAACGCCACCCAATTTACGCCTTTGGCAAGAAACTCAATTGCATCGAGTTCGTCTTTTTCGCCGACGATAATTTGATTTTTGGCGCGTTCGATTTGCAAAACATACAGCGGTTTTTCGTGCGCGATTCCCAAACCTCGACGCTGCCCGATTGTGTAGCGGTGAATGCCTTGATGTTCGTTCAATTTTTCGCCCTTTGTGTTCACGATGTCGCCGCCTTTTGGCAACTCATCCGAACGATTTTCGTGTTCCAAATATCTATCAATAAATTCCGAATATTTGCCGTCGGGAACAAAACAGATTTCCTGCGATTCCTGTTTTTCGGCGACGTATAAATTCGCCCCACGCGCAATCTCGCGCACTTCCGATTTGAGCATTTCGCCCAAAGGAAAATAGGCGCGGGAAAGTTGGTCTTGCGTTAATTCCCACAGAAAATAACTCTGGTCTTTCCAGTGATTTTTGCCGCGAAACAGCCGATAGCGATTTGCTTTTTCATCAAATTCGACACGCGCAAAATGTCCGGTTGCAACTTTATCGCAGTCGAGAGATTGCGCCAGTTTATCAAGCGACGCGAATTTAAGGCGCGAATTGCAAGCAACGCACGGAATCGGCGTTTCGCCGTTTAAATAACTGTCAACAAATGGATTGACAACTGCTTCTTCAAAATCTTTTTCGAGATTGAGAACATAAAACGGAAAACCGAGTGATTCCGCCACGCGCCGCGCGTCATAAACGTCCTCGAGCGAGCAGCAGCGGCTGGGAAGCGGGTCGCCGTTTTCGTCCACGTTAATATGTCGGCGTTGATTCCACAATTGCATCGTAAAGCCGACGAGTTCGTGTCCTTGTTCTTTTAAAAGCGCGGCAGCACTTGAAGAATCTACGCCGCCGCTCATTGCTACTGCTATTTTCATAACCTTTTATTTTGCCAGCGCGATTGGTTTAATTGCAAGCGAGAAAACTTATGATGCTTGTAAGATAAGATAAGTAACTTGGCGATTGGAATTGCTTTGAAGTTTTCGCGCCCAAGAAGTTTCCAGTTTCGACCAATCGGAAGGCGATAAAATTCCTTTGTCCAAAACCTCAAAACCTGCCGCTTTGTATTTTGGAATCAGAATATTTTCAAGATAATCAGGAGAAAGTTGAGACAATTCAAGCCGCTCGATTTCAGACTTGTCGCGTTCTTCGTCAATCCCGATAACAATTTCAATCAAACATTCGGGCGCACAAATGCGGCGCAAACTGTTCAGCACACTTTCATCGCCTACAATTACGGCGCGAAGCAAACTGCCCCACGGAAAATGAATGTGAATCTCGTCCGCCGCCGCGTTTAATTCTTCGGGAAGACTTTCAACCGCCGCTTGGACAAACAGAACATTAGGCAACCCGCCTTTTGCCGATTTGCGCGTTGCCTTCATCGAAATTTTCTCCAACGGTTTCGCGTTCGCGTCTATCCCGATAAAGAACTTGTTCGGATTCTCCCGCGCAGACCGATAGACAAAGCGACCGTCGCCCGTCCCGATGTCCACAACCACACCTTCGCCGGTATGGAGCAGTAAGTTTTCGGAATTTCTTCTCGTCGAGTTATCAGATGGTGCTGCCACGAATTGCTTTTATCATATTTTCTATCCTTTCCGTTTTGACATTATAATGGTAAGCGAATTTTACTTCAAGACAAAAATCATATATGAAAAGAATTATCATTTTAGCCATTCTTGTAACAAGTTTTATGTTTCAACAAAATTCGGTTACAATTATTCCAAAATTTTCATTAAAAATTATTCGACAACATTCGTGAAAAACTCTTGCTCAAAAGTAAAACTCTATGCCTGTTGAATTAACTTGGGACGGAAAATATGATGCGGACGCGCAAATCGCTCTGATAAATTGCCACTAGCTTTAGCTAGTGGACAGCTTGGCAAGAGACAAGCGGCTTTAGCCAAACATCTGATTTAAAATCTTCCTTATCGGAATTCGGCTAAAGCCTTGCAGTTTTCTCATCGCATCCACTAGCTGAAGCTAGTGGCAATTTATAAAAAATTCAAAAAGCGTTATTTTTAGTTCGTTATTTTAAGTAGTGTTAGAATTGTTATCAATTTGATAAAACTATGGTTGAGCTAACTTGGGAAGGAAAATACCGCGACGGGAAAAAAGTTGCGCCGCTAAAAATCACCTTGCCGTTTCAAACAGTCGAAACAATCAACGAATCCGTCCAAGAACGTCAGCGAAATATGT
>MWZA01000022.1 GCA_002050455.1 Acidobacteria bacterium 5-1
CAGCCTGACGAAAACCACTGCATAGGGATAATTTTTATCTTTAATAATTAATTAAAATTAAAAGGAGTAGATGAAAAAAATGAAAAAATTAGTATTAGCAGTTTTTGCTTTAGCAATTGTATTCGGATTTAATGCCGGTAATGCTTCTGCACAAGCGATGAAAGATGACAAAATGATGAAGAAAGGCGATAATCCGATGGTCGGCGGCGCGGCGATGTTTAGAAACAAAGACATCGTTGATAACGCCGTGAACTCGAAAGACCACACAACGCTTGTTGCCGCTGTCAAAGCCGCCGGTTTGGTGGACACTTTGAAAAGCAAAGGACCGTTCACGGTTTTTGCGCCGACCAACGCAGCTTTTGACGCGCTTCCCGCCGGAACGGTTGATACGTTGCTCAAGCCGGAAAACACGACGATGTTACAGAACATTTTGAAATATCACGTCGTCGCGGGCAATATGAATTCCAAAGCGATTATGAAAGCCATCAAAAAAGGTAACGGAAAAGCTATGCTGACAACCGTCGAAGGCGGTATGCTAACTGCTTCGATGGATGGCAAAACGCTCGTTTTAACGGATGAAAAGGGCGGTATGTCGAAAGTTACTATTGCTGACGTGAAGCAATCAAACGGCGTGATTCACGTTGTTGATACAGTTTTAATGCCTAACTAAGCAAAGAATTTCTACAAAAACAAAAAGCCGCGAGATTTATATTCGCGGCTTTTTTATGATTCAACTTTATTTTTCCATTTTCTTCATATCCAACATATTCATCGAATAGCTTTTGTAAATCGTTTCAATCCAAGCGTCGGTTTTGATAAAACCTGTTCCCCAATCTTTATATTTTTCGGGCAAACCGGCTTTTTTGATTTCATCGAGCGATTTATTATTCTTCATTTCTTTTCGCACAATCAAAGAAGTATCAGTTAACATCTGATGATAGTCCTTCAAACGGTCAAGCGTAGAAACTTCGCCGTGTCCGGGAATTATTTTTGCGTCCGAAGGAATTTGCTGAAGAAGTTCGCCGACATTTTTTATCAAACCCGGCACGCTTCCGCCGCTGTCTAAATCAACAAACGGAAATTTTCCCGCAAAAAAGTGGTCGCCGAGATGCACAACATTTGAACTCGTAAAAAAAATCACCGTGTCGCCGTCAGTGTGAGCGTTCGAATAATGAACAGCATTGACTTTTTCGCCGTTAAAATGAATCGAAACGCTTTCCGCGTAAGTAATCATCGGCAGCGCAAATTCGGGAAACGGTTTTTCATTCATCAACAAACGCTTGCGGACATTGTCGTGTGCGACGATTGTTCCGGTTTTGCCGAAAATCGGATTTCCGCCCGTGTGGTCGCCGTGAAAATGCGTGTTGAAAATAAAGCGCGGCGTGTCGCTTCCAAGTTCCTTGAGTGCGGCTTTGATTCTGTCGGAGATGCGCTCAAACTGGTCATCAATCATCAAAACTCCGTCTTTTCCCGCCGAAACACCGATGTTTCCGCCTTGTCCGTATAAAACATAAACATTTCCCGCTACTTTTACCGTCTTAATTGTTACATCCTGCTGATGATTTTCGTTTCTTTTAATTAAATTGTCGTGTGCCAAAACAAATGTCGTAAACAGACTTATAAATGCAATAGCAAATAGAATTTTCCTCATAATTTCTCCTTAATTTATTGATTTTAATGATACCGTAAGCGGATTTTTGTATTTCTTAAATATACTTGCCGCGCCCGATTTGATAATTGCCGGTCAAAAACGGGTTCGTCGTTTTTTCGCGCCCGACGGTCGTTTCGCGCCCGTGTCCCGAATAAACCGTGAAATCATCGCCGAGCGGCAGAATTTTATTATTTATCGAATCCAACAACTGCTGATGAGAACCACCCGGCAAATCCGTTCTGCCGATTGAGCCTTCGAATAAACAATCGCCGACAAAGACTTTTCTTTCGTTTTCTTCTGCCAAAATGATATGACCGCGCGTGTGTCCGGGACAATGCAAAATCTTGAAACGCAAATTTCCGACTTCGTAAATCTCGCCGTTCTGCCAATTTCGCGTCAGACGCGGCGGAGTTTCATAATCGAGTCCGAGCGGTTTTAATTGGTGCGGCGACAAACCCATAAAAAGCGGTTGGTCTGGCAAACCGTAATATAAATCTTCATCATCCTGGTGCAAAATAATTTCCACCTGTGGAAAACTTTTGTTTAGAGCAGAAGTCCCGCCAACGTGGTCGAGA
>MWZA01000204.1 GCA_002050455.1 Acidobacteria bacterium 5-1
GGTTCGCAGGAAAAGGAAATCGCTATCGGCAGACAGATTTCGCTCGAAGTTGAACAACAGGCAAAATTGGTCGAAGACCCGATAATTACGGAATATGTCAACCGTGTCGGGCAGAACATTGTTCTTCATTCCGACGCGAAAATTCCGTTCACCATTAAAGTCATTGACAGCGATGAAGTTAATGCGTTTGCGCTTCCCGGCGGTTTTTTCTATGTCAATAAAGGTCTGATTCTTGCCGCCGACAATGAATCCGAACTCGCGGGTGTGATGGCACACGAAATCGCGCACGTCGCCGCCCGCCACGCGATGGAAAACCAAGGTAAATTGCAGGCTATCAATTATGGTGCGCTCGCCGGAATTATCTTCGGCGGACCAATTCTCAGTACGGTTTTGCAAAACACAGCCGGAATCGGACAAGCCCTTGCCTTTTTCAAATTTAGCCGCGGCGCGGAAGGAGAAGCTGACAAACTCGGCGTTCAATACCTTTATGCTGCCGGTTATGACCCAACTGCAATGGCGACAATGTTTGAAAAACTCGCTTCTAAAAACAAGAAAAAACCCGGAACTTTATCAAAACTTTTCTCATCGCATCCGCAATCAGTTGAGCGGCGCGATGAAAGTCTTTCGCTCGTGGCACGTTTCGCCGAAAAGGATGAATATGTCATCAGCACTTCGGAGTTTCAGCGTGTTAAAGCCCATCTTCTGCGTCTTTCAAATGCCAAAGCGGGAGTTTCCAGCGACATAGACGACAGTGAACCGGGCAGACCGACTTTGAAACGCCGTCAACCCGAACCCGATACGACGGATAGTTCAGGTGATTCAAGTTCGAGTTCCGACAAAAAAGATGCGCCGCCGCAGCTGAAAAAACGCGGTGAGCCGCAACCAAGTCCGAGTCCTGAACAGTAATCCGTTATAAAAATCACAAATCAAAAAGGTGAATCGAAACAATTTCGATTCACCTTTTCACTTTTTACCCATCTGCTTTTAACCCTTTCAATTCAAAAGCGTTCCGTAAATACCGAGCGGCAAACTATAAACCGCGTCATTTGTCGCCACAATCATCTCGCCTTGGCGCGTCAAGCACAAACCGACAACATTCATTCCCGCAACAAACATCTCAGCCACCGCGCCGTCGGGCGCGATTTTCACAATGCCGTGTCTGCCTTGCAAACACGCCGCGACATACAAGTTTCCGTCCCGGTCAAACGCCAAACCTTGCGGTCTGCCGAGTCCGCGGTAGAAGATTTCGTCATAACCATCTTTATCTATCCGATAAACTGCGTCAAAACTCGACAGACCGGGCGCGGTTACATAAAGTTTTTCGTCACTTCCAAACGCCAGATGATACGCCGAGACGGAAGGTTCGAGTATCGCAAACGATTCGGCATTGCCAAAACTTTCGACGCGATAAATCGTGCCGCTCCGGTCGCCGACAAACATTACGTTGTTTTTGTCAAACGCCAAACCCGTCGCAATGCCCAACTCCGAAGCGTAAGGCACAATTTCCGTGTCGTGGTCAATGCGGTAAATTTCGCCGTCGGCGCGTGCCGTAACGTAAAGTTGTTCGGTCTGGTCAAAGGCAACACCGGTCGGGTTCATAATTTCGACGGACATTTCATCTAAAAATCCTTCTTTTTCCAACCGGAAAAGCGTAACGGGAAGCTGCTGTCCGCGCGAGCCGGAGCGAGTCAAAATCAGCGAATCGTCTTTCGGATCAACCGCCGGATTAGCGACGATATGCAAATCGTCCGCCAACTTTTTTCCGACAACGATATTTTTCGAGGTGCTTCGGTCGCCGCCGTTTTCAAGGTAAATTTCAACTTTTGTCGTGTCGAAATCATCGGGAACAATCGCCATTACGCGACTTTTGGACGCGCCGACAATTCGCGCCGCTCGTCCATCAAAATAACAACCGTATTCATCCGCCTCGCCCGCTTGAAAACCTTCGCAATTGACTAAAACTTCTCCGCCCGGAATTGCATACGGCGGATTTATTGAAATGATTTTGCCTGCTTTGTTCATTATTTTACTCCACTCGGAAACTTTGATTTTACGACGCAAAACCCGAACTGTCTAATATGATTGGAAAACAAAATCTTTATCCGAACAAAAACGCCGAAGCAGAAGTTGCTCTCGGCATTTTATGCTAAATTAAATTTCAATTATTGACTAAGCACTCCAACAAAAATAAATTAAATCATCGGCAAGCGTTTTGAGTTCGCGCAGAGAGCGTGTTTGGTTTAAGTAAAGACACTTGGCGTCGGTGTAGGACAATTTATTTGAACATTAACAAATTTTGAAGAAACACCTCTATAATTGTTCCGAACAATCAAGACGATGGTTGAGATTATACAAAGAATGAAGCCAGAAAAAATCGTTTTTATAATACTCTCCTTTATTTTGGTAAAACACTTGTGGGCTTTTCGAGAGCATTTTGTAAATCATCCAATAAAATAGATTCTTCTTTTCCTTTATAAAAGGTAGCAACTGGATGTGTGCCTCCACCGGGATTATCTAGTGGGAAAACCTTTCCATTTTTTAACTCATATCCGGTCAAAAGATATAGGTCTTGCTCCTGATATCCGTATAATGGAAATTTATGTGTCAGAAAAAATACATATTTGCTTCCGACTTTAGGCATTTGCTGTCCAGAAACTAAATACCAAGTTTCTTTACCTGACGGGAATCGAACGATTCCTCCATCACGCTCTGCATATATGTATTTTCCATTTTCAAATTTTTCTTGACCACTATTTTTGAATATCTTCTCAATTTCTATCTCAAACTCAGAGTAAACAGAGTTTTTATTGGCAGACAAATGTGCTTGGGCAGCAACTACTTTACCGAGTATTACAATCTGACTTTCTGCTAATGGTAATGGCGAAGTAGTGGTTAACCAATCAGCAAACGAAACTTCTTTGTTGTCTTCTGAAATATCAGGCTCTAATACTTTATATTTATTGTATTTTTCACTTTTAATCGCTCTAGCTTCATTAACAACTTGTTCGTTTGCATAATCGACATAAGGAAAATCTTTTTTAATATTGTCAGTTGAACGCTTTGAGGTTTTAGACTGTGCTGTTGGGTAAGAACTTTCATTAGAAGTTTGACCCTGTAATATTATTAAAAAAGGTAAATCTATGAAAATTACCAAAATGACTAATACTAGCTTATTCTTTTTTTTGAACATAAATTTCTCCTTTAGAGTGTGAATCTTATTATAAGGATAAGATAAGGATAAGACTTTTGATTATTTGCAAGATAGCGCACGCTACAATTTAGAGTAGACAATTTTGATTTACAAACAGTCCGTGATTTCCTGATTTTTCCTTGGCGTAAGTAGTATCACAGAGAAAAAACGATAGCAAGATTTTTTGGGAAAAGTTTCAATTAAAAAATCTGTTACACGACCGATTTATTTTCAAAAAAACTTTCCTTTTGGTCATTTATAATATATAAGCAATATGAATTGCTTCCATAAGTAATTCTAAACAGGTGCATCCAAAAAAGAGTAAAACTCATCTTAGAAATCGCCTGTTGGCAAAATACAAAAAAACTTTTTTGTATTTAAAAATTAGGATGGTATAATGCAGTCAGCCTTCTCACTTTCAGACCGAATAGGGAAGCCTGCCAAACCAATAAGTTTAAGAAAAATATGAATAATTTCACCAAGAAAAAAGCTATTTGGCTAAGTGTCGCCTTTGTGTTGTGGATCGGTTCGACAGCCGCCGTTTTCGGACAACCTGTTTATACCCGACCGACAAATCCGACGCCTTCGCCGAAACCTCTGCTGCAGTCAGACGGCGGTCAGGCAAGCAATGCAAATCCTGCTCCGTCATTATCAACGCCGCTGGTAACAAAAACCGGAAGTTCCGCCGCAGTTAGTCTGCGGAAAACTTCTTTTCCGGTTCTCGCCGATGTCGAAATTCCGGGTTATTCGGGCATTTTGGTAGAAGACATCAACGGCAATGTGGTAATAGAAGACAACTCGAATTTTGCCTTTAATCCGGCTTCAAATGTCAAAATCGCCACCGCTTACGCCGTTCTGAAAACCTTCGGTCCCAATTATCGTTTTCCGACAAATGTCTGGACGGACGGGCAGATTGACCAAATAACCGGCACGCTTTACGGCAATTTATTTGTATCGGGGCGCGACCCGATGTTTAATCTCGAACACGGCGTTAATATCACGCACGAACTCAACCGTTTAGGTATCCAAAAGGTCGAGGGCGATTTAGTTGTAACCGATAATTTTACGATGAGTTACAACACTTCGGCGCAGCGTGCCGGTTCAACTCTTCTGACCGCGATGGATTCGGCAAAACGTTCGGTTGCCGCCAATCGCGCTTGGCAAAACTATCTGATTAATTCTCGAAAATCGGATGTCGTCAGAACCGTTCCGAGCGTTTCGGTGTCCGGCGGCATTTATGTCCAATCGCTTCCGTCCAACGCCAGACTTTTATTTTCACACGAATCTGCGCCGATGCGCGAGATTATTAAGGTTACGCTTTGTTATTCAAACAACTTTTTGTCTGAACGCTTGGGCGATATGCTCGGCGGCGCGTATGCCGTGGCGCGAATTGTTCAGCAGAACGCGCAAGTTCAGCCCGCCGAATTTTACCTGCAAACCGCCAGCGGACTCGGCATTAACCGCGTTACGCCACGCGCGATGATGAGCCTTTTGCGGGTTTTGCAGAAAGAACTTGCAAAAAATAAAATGACTTTTGCTGATATTATGCCGGTCGCTGGAATTGATAAGGGAACACTTGAAGGGCGTTTTGATACCGATTTTTCACGCGGCAGTGTCGTCGGTAAAACCGGAACACTGGGCAATACGGACGGCGGAGTCAGCACTTTGGCAGGTGAAATGCAAACTAATAAAGGCAAACTTCTTTTCGTGATTTTCAATCAACGCGGAAATGTCGCCCGTTTCCGCAGTTTTCAAAATTCGCTGGTTTCCTTGATTCAAGGGCAGCTCGGCGGCGCGGCACCGATGATTTACACCGAAATTCCGCTTGACACGCGACTTGCCAATACGCGGATTACTTATCCGAATACACACGCCAAAACCGACGAATAAACTATTTTTATCATAAAGTATCTCAAAAACCCGAAAAAGTTTTGAGATAGCTTCATATTGAAAAGCAAAGGGAGGCAGGAAAATCTTGCTTCCCTTTGCTTTTTGCTTTGCGATTTATCAAAAAGAATACGATAATTCACGTTTGCGAAAAGCAGAGCAAGCAAGATGAACGAAATCAAAGAAACATTTCCGTCGGAAGAAACGCCCGAACTTTTAGCCGAACCTGAAACTCATTCCGAACCGCAGCCTGAAAAACCGGCAACCAAACAAACCAGTGTCGCCAAAAGCGCGGGAATCGTTTCGATTGCCGTAATGTTTTCGCGTGTTTTAGGCTTGGCACGTGAAATGATTTTTGCGCGTTATTTCGGCGCGGGATTTTTGAATGACGCTTACCAAGTCGCGTTTCGCATTCCGAATGTCTTGCGCGACCTTTTTGCCGAAGGCGCACTTTCCGCCGCATTCGTCAAAGTTTTCACCGATTACCAAATCAATAAAAGCGAAAGGGAAGCGTGGAAACTTGCCAGCCTTGTAATGAACGCTTTGGCGGTTGTTTTAAGTATTATTACAATTCTCGGAATACTTTTTTCGCGGCAGTTTGTAGATTTGATTGCCAAAGGTTTTTCGCCCGAAAAAGCCGCGCTTGCCACAACTTTAACGCAAATAATGTTTCCGTTTATTTTGCTCGTCGCACTCGCGGCGGTCGCAATGGGCGTTCTGAACACAAAAGGGATTTTTGGTATTCCCGCATCGGCTTCGACGGTTTTCAACATCGTTTCGATTTTTGTCGGGCTTGGAATGGCTTATTGGTTAAGTGGCGGCGGTTGGCTCAACACGGCAAGCGAAGATGCAGTTCCGCCAAGCGCGGCGCAGTGGGCGATAATCGGTATGGCAATCGGAACTTTAATTGGCGGCGCGGCGCAGTTTCTGATGCAAGTTCCGTCGCTTTACAGAGTCGGTTTCCGCTTTTCGCCGATTTTAAGTTTCACCGACGAAGGCGTGCGAAAAGTTATGGCGTTGATGGCACCCGCGATTTTGGGAACTTCCGCCGTTCAAATTAATGTTTTGGTCAACACCTTTTTCGTTTCCGACATCAACGGCGGAATCTCTTGGCTTGGTTACGCCTTTCGCTTAATGCAGTTTCCGATAGGCGTTTTCGGTGTCGCCGTCGGCACGGCTTCCGTTCCCGTTTTGTCGCGGATGGCAAGCGAAGGGAAATTCGACGATTTTCGTCAAACTCTTTCTTCATCGCTCAAATTGGTTTTTCTACTTACTCTGCCGTCGGCTTGCGGTTTGATAGTGTTGGGACAACCGATTATCAGTTTGATTTACGAACACGGCGGAAAATTTACCGCCGCCGATACAAATATGACGGCGTATGCTTTGGCAGGTTATGCCATTGGTTTGACGGGCTACGCGGCAATCAAAGTTCTGTCGCCCGCTTTTTACGCTTTGAACGACGCGAAAACGCCGATGATAATTGCGCTTTGCTCAATCGCGGTAAACGCATTGGCAAGTTATGGTTTCCGCCAAGTCTTAGGAAATTACGGCGTAACCGAAGCCACGCCTTACGGCTACGGTCATGTCGGCGTTGCGCTTGCCACTTCAAGCGTCGCGCTGGTCAACTTTTTCGCGCTTGCCTTGATGATGCGAAAGCGCATTTCGCGCATTGGCGGGGGAGAAATCATTTCCGCGTTTGTTAAAATCGCTATTGCTTCAGCGATAATGTCGGCGGTTTGTTATTCCAGTTATCATTTTTTGGCAAACCAATTCGGCGCAAAAACTTTAACCTTCAAATTTGTTGAAGCACTTGTGCCGATTGCTTTGGGCGGAATTACATTTGTTGGAATGGCAAAAATTTTGCGTGTGAATGAAGTAAATAATCTCTATAATAGTTTTGCACGGAAGTTAGGACTAAAAAATGGATAATCAAATAAATGAGCAAAAATATCGTGAGCGGGTTTATAAAATCGTCCGCGAAATTCCGGCGGGGAAAGTAATGACTTACGGGCAGATTGCGGAAATTCTCGGCGCAGGTTACACGCCGCGTACGATCGGTTTTGTGATGCACGCGGCTGACACGGAAAACGTGCCTTGGCAAAGAGTTATTAATTCGCAAGGTAGCTGTTCAACCGGCAAAATGACGATGCCGATAAATCTGCAGCAAAAAATGCTCGAAGACGAAGAAATTATTTTTGACGCGAAAGGTCGCTGCGATTTAAATGTTTATCGTTGGTTTCCCGAAGGTTTCGAGGAAAATGACGATGAACAACCGAGTTTATTCGAATAATTCAGCTTCGAGAACATTCGGCAAAATTTTGCCTTTTGCCTTTTTACTTTTACCTTGTTAGTTATCTTCCCCATTTTAATTTATTCCGCAGAACATCAAAATAATTGCGGTTTGGCGGTTGGACGAGGTTGAAAGTTGTTACGCTTTTTTTGATTTTCACGCAATCTTGTGTCTGCATCGAATAGCCGGTTTGTCCGTCAAGAGTCAAAACCACGCCGTCGCTTTCATTGTTCAAACATAAATTTATCTCCGCCGTGTCAGGCACGACAAGCGGGCGATTGGTCAGCGTGAACGGGCAAATCGGCGTTAAAACCATCGCGTTCATTGAAGGATAAATAATCGGACCGCCCGCCGAAAGATTATACGCGGTTGAACCGGTCGGCGTGGCAATAATCAAACCGTCGGCGCGAAAAGAATTGACATACAGATGGTTGAGATTGACTTTGATTTCGATAATTCGCGCCAGCGCGGCTTTGTTAATAACGACATCATTTAAGGCGCGACCTGTTTCTAATATCTCCGCGCCGCGCCAGAGTTCGACATCGAGCATAACGCGGCGGTCAATCTCGTAATCGCCTTCGAGAATCGCTTCAAGCGCGGGAAACATTTCTTCGATGCGAAATTCGGTCAAATATCCGAGACTGCCGTAATTGATGCCCAAAACCAAAACTTCGCGCTCGCCCGTCAGTCGCGCCGTTGAAATCATCGTGCCGTCGCCGCCAAGCACGACAATCAAATCAATATCGGCTTCAAGTTCTGCGACCACGGCGGATGAAATGCCGCAGATTTCGGTTTCGGCGTGCGGTTTGCCGACGAGGTCAATATCGCGTGCCGCAAGCCAGTCGGACAGTTTGCAAGCCGTCTGCAACGCTTCTTTGTGATTCGGCTTGACGACAACGCTGACACATTTTATTTCTCTGTTCACCATATTAGAAAAGTTTTTCGTTTTTTTTCGTTAATGATTAACTAATTGACATGAAACTGCAAGTATTTCGATTGTAGATGTTAATTTTTTCCGATTATGTAACAAAAGAGATGCTGGAAGAATTCAGTTGATGTATAAAAAAATTGACAGACCGAATAAAAATGAAGTAGCATCTTTTTGCTAATTTTACAATTGTAAAATCTAAAGCGATGAGAAGTTGGTTGGTTATTCGTTTATGTTTTATTTCGCCATAAAATCTAACTGTATTTTACGCGCATCGTCCGTGAATTTTAAAGTCTGCGGCGGCTTTTGAATTCACGGCTTTTTTGTTTTTAGAAAACCGTTTTTCCGGTTGGAGATTTTATATCGAAAAGGGAAGGAAATAAAAACATGCCTAAAAGAAAATCTGCGTTACCGGTTGGCAAAAAAGTTTCTGCTACAACTGAGTTTCTGGCAAAAATCCTTTGCACGGTTCTAACCATCAGCTTATTGGCTGCAGTAACACCGGCGGCTCCGCGGGCGATTGTCGGAATGGTCGGCGAGGTTTTGCAAGACGTGCGTTTTGGTTTTCTATCGAGCAGCCTGACGACTGATTTTCCGAATTGGTTTGGCGGAGCTTTTATTACCACCCGAATGGCAAACCAAAATGAGCGGATTGAGCGTATCCGCATCTTTCCCGGTTCAATCACTTTGAAGCAGGGGCAGCAGGCGGTTTTTGCAGCTGTCGCTTACGACGAGCAAAACGAACCGCTCAGCGGAGTTGATTTCAATTGGAAGACCAGAGATGTGGGGCGCGGGCGTGATTTGCGTTTAATGCGCAACAGCGTATTTGACGCTCGCATGCCCGGCGCTTTTACCGTGACGGCAAAAGCCAGAGGGCGGGAAGCTCAGATAACTGTTAATGTTACCGCCAATCAGTCGACTTCGGCACAAGCACAAGCAAACAAATCGGAATCGGCTCAAAATTCTTGGCGGGATGTAAACCCGTCCGACAAAACTATCGGTGAAAGAAATGAAATAAACGGCGAGAAGAAAGAAGCGGAGAAAGTAGCGTCACCGGAAAGCCCCGCTATTGCCGAAGCCGGTTGGAATGAACAGAACCAGCAATCGGCTAGCAATCCGGGCAACTTAGTCGGCAGACCGCCGGGCAAAAATTTTGATTACGGAGCCGGAAGCAGCAACTTTACATTCGGCGCGCCGGTTGTTTCGCTTCCGGGGCGGGGCGTTGATTTGTCTTTGGGTTTAACTTACAACTCGCGGCTGTGGAACAAATCAGATTATGAATTAACCTATGATATTGACCGCGGATTTCCCGCGCCCGGCTGGTCGCTCGGCTTCGGCAAAATTCTGGACATGGGCGTGGGCGGGCGAAGCATGATGGTCGAGCCGGACGGAACTCGCCACAGTTTTGACGGAACGTCTAATTACAACGGCACGGGTTTCAGCGGCTACACGACGGACGGCACTTTTATTAATTACAACAGCACGCGCGTTTCAGACGGCATCTATTCGGCATCGGCTACGCTGCCGAACGGGACGTATATCAACTACACGGCGCGTGGCGACGGCGCGGTTTATCCGACGTATATCAGAGATCGGCACGGTAATTATCTGACGATTACTTATCGCAACAATCGCGGACCCGAAATCGAAACCGTAACCGACACGATGGGACGGATTATCACCTTTAACTACGATTCGCTCAATCGCTTGATTTCCATCACCGCGCCGCGGATGAACGGTACGGGCGGCAAAGGCACCAGAATGCTCGTTCGCTTGCATTATAAAACTCAACCTATCAGCCACGGTTTTGCCGCCGGGATGACTCCGGTTATAAGAGATAACGCGACATCCGTAAATGTCATTGACGCCATTTACTATCCGGCGACAAACACCGGCTATTGGTTCAATGATGCCGATTCTTATTCGACTTACGGGATGATAACCAAGACGGTCGAGCAGCGCGGGATGAATTGGTCGGCGAGCGCGGAAGAACAAGGCACGGTTTCAGCCGGACAAATGACGCGGCAGTCCGCCTATAATTATCCGTTGTCTCCGACCAACGAAACGGGACGCGCTCCGGGCGTGAATTTAACGGACGCGCCCGCTTACACGATTCTAACGAACACTTGGGACGACGGCGCGGGAAATACTCAATCGGCACAGACAACTTATCAAGTTGACCAAACCAGCAGCCCGCGTTTAACCGAAATCACTCAACCGCATCCGACTATCCAGAACGCGAGTCTCGTAACCCGGCAGTATTCCTACAATAATTCGACGCAATACGACGGGATGATTGACAAAATCGAAACCTTTACGAGAGGCGTGAGCGGCGCTTTAGCTTTAGCCGGACGAACGACAATGACCTGGCAGGAGACGGACGCGCAAAACAACTACAAATCGCCGCGTCCGACGACAGTCGAAGTAACCGACGAGCGTAACCAGACGACGAAGACCGAATACGGATACGGAGCAAGGCATAATCAAGTAACTTCGCTGAAGGAGTTTGGCTACGACGGAACAACCCTTTTACGCGAAACCAGGACACAATATATTAACCATTGGGGATATGACGCAATGCATATCTTTAATCTGGTTGATTACACGGAAGTTTATGACGGCAGCGGCAATCGTCTTTCGCACGTTGATTACGATTACGACGAACAAACTCCAGCAGACACGCCAGGCGTTATTCAACATGCGCAAAGCCACAATCCGTATAATACGGATACTTACGAATGTAATTACCGCGAAGTTTGCGACGAATATGATCCGGGTACGGGACGCTGCATCGTGAGTCATTGGGAATGGGACATGTGTCCGGTTTACCAAGCAGAAACGGCATATCGCGGAAACGTTACGAAGATAAAAACTTATTCAAACGCACAGAATCTAACCGGCTTAATCGAAGAAACGCTGCGTTATGATATGACGGGCAATATGATTTCGGCTGCGACCGCCTGCTGCGAGCAAACCAGTTTGAACTACAGCTTGAATACGCAATATGCTTATCCCGAATCGAAAACACGCGGCGCGGCAGACCCGAACTCGCCGCATCGAATTACGACCAGCGCGGTCTATAACTACGTAACCGGCTTGGTTCTGCAAACGACCGACGCCAACGGTCGCACCTCCAGCACGGAATATGACCCGTACACCTTGCGTCCGACTGTTGCTTATGCTCCGACCTTTGCTTACGTCACTTATCAATACGACGACGCGGCAATGACCGTCACGGAAGAAGTGCGTGAAGCCGATAGTAGCAGCGGCGGTCCGATTGCCGCAAAAACGACGAGGCGTTTGAACGGACTCGGACTTATCAGGCGCGAAGAATCGCTCGGCGCAAATAACGTCTGGGATATGGTTGACGTTCAATATACAAAACTCGGACAGGTTTGGAAACAATCGCGCCCCTTTCGGGCGGGCGAGACGCCGCAGTGGTCGGAGATTTCATACGACGCTCTGGGACGGACAACGCAGGTTGTTGCGCCGGACGGCAGCGCGACGCAGACATTTTACAATGAGCAGTATCGTCCGGGTGCGGCTTCGACTCTGGCGGGACAAACCGTCAGAAGCCGCGACGCCTGGGGACGCGAACGCTGGGTGCGCTATGACGCGCTTGGGCGTTTGGCGGAAACGGTTGAGCCAAACCCAAACGGCGACGGCTCAATCTTTACCGCCGGAAGTCTGGCGACAAAATACACTTACGACGCGCTCGACAATTTAACAAAAACCGAGCAAGGCGAGCAGATTCGTGAATTCGCGTATGATTCTTTAAGTCGTTTGACGAAACAAAAGTTAGCTGAACAGAGCGCAACTTTGAACGATGGCGGACAATATGTCGGAGCGGGCGCGGGACGGTGGAGCGCAGCCTTCTGGTATGACACACGTTCGAATCTAACAATTAGCCGAGACGCTCGCGGCGTAACGACGTGGTATTCGTATCAGATAAACGGGGCAGACGACCCGCTCAACCGTCTGCAATGGATTTATTACGATTTATCCGGTCCACGCGACACGAGCCAGCCGATTTACGATGCCTCAGCCGTAACCTATGAATATATGCCAACGGGCGATAAAACTCGCATTAAGAAACAGGTAACGCAAACCAGCACGGAAGACTTTCTTTACGACGCGGAAGGCAGGCTTTATGAGCAGAAGCAGACGCTTGCTAATCGGACAAGTTATCCGCTGACGACGAACTATTTGTATGACACTTTGTCGCGCCTAACCGATATTCAATATCCGGCGCAGTATGGTTTGGCGGGCAATCCACGAAAAGTCGTGCAATACAGTTACGATTTGGCGAGTCGGCTTTCTCAACTCAAATACAATGGCGAGCAGCAAGCCGGAGATATTGTTTATAATGCGGCGAGTCAAGCGACACAATTAAAGATTGGCGTGGCGGGCGCAAATCAAGTTACTGAAAATTACGGTTACGACACGCAAACAGGTTTATTAACGAATCAAACAATTCAGCGCGGGGCGAATACGCTGTTGAATTTAAGCTACGATTATCGAAAGAACTTGGACGGTACGAATAACACAAAGACCGGACAATTAAGAAAGATAACGAACAATCTTGATAACAACCGGAATCGAGAATACACTTACGACGCCTTGGGAAGATTAACGACAGCTAAAGGCGGAAACAATCTCTGGCAACAAGTTTACAATTATGACCGCTATGGAAACAAACTCTCAACGACGGCAAGTGGCGTAGCGGCAAACGGAAGTCCGATTCCACGCGACGGACACGCCAATTTGAGTTATACCAATCAGACGAATCGCATTAACTCAGCGGGTTTTGAGTATGATTTGGCAGGCAATCAGACACGCGCCCTTGCGCCCGATGGACAATCTTGGCTGAGATTTGAATACGACGCGGCGAATCGGCTGGTTTATGTCAAGAATGATGGCGGCACAGTTTTACAATCCTTTACCTACGGAGCAACTAATGCGCGATTGATTTCCAGAGATGGACAGAACAATCTGACCTATTACGCTTGGGCGGGCGCGGAAGTAATTGCCGAATACACAGAACTTGCATCACAGCCGAATGTCGTAAAATGGACGAAGAGTTATGTTTCGGCTGGCGGCAGACTTGTTTCGACGGCAAGTCTGAACGGACAAAGTGAAATAATCGAATACCATCACGCTGATAGACTAGGAACAAGAATAGTTACCGACCCGATGACAGGCGGATATTTTGAACAAGAAACATTGCCTTTCGGCATGGCTTTGAATGCCGAATCAAGCGGAGCGACTAACAGAAGATTCACAAGTTATGACAGAAGCAATATCACAGGTTTGGATTATGCTGTCAATCGCCATTACGATTCGCAACAAGGCAGATTTACGCAAGTTGACCCGATTCAAATGAATGCGGCAAGTTTAGGCAATCCGCAATCGTTGAATCTTTTTGCTTACGTTGAAAATCAGCCGACGAATTTCGTTGACCCAAGTGGTCTTTTGATGGCGATTCCGCATACAGTATGTAAAGCTGTTTATGCGGAATACAATGGAGAAAGATATTATCTTGGACAAAATTGTTGGACGGAGTATAGTTATGTCGGCATTGGCGGCGGTCCGACAAGTTCTGGTGGCAGTAGTGGCGGTGGTATTGAATTCGGCGGCGGTGGCAGTATAGGTAGCGGTGATAATGTAGGTGATAGAAATCCGTTACCTCAGTGCGTCAAATCAGCCATATTATTATATTACAAGTCCGTCGGGAATTCATCTGACGGGAGGTTAAATCAAGTAAAAAAAGCCTTAGATAAAGCTACTTACTCAACTAATGGATTTCCATATTTAAGTCCGCCGGGCATAGCAGAAAGTGTTACTGGAAAAGCCGTTGCAAATGCTTACACCGAAGGCAGTCATATTTACTTTCGTTCCAATTCCAATTATGACCCAACAACACCGACAGGAATGGCTCTAATAGTTCACGAATTTACTCACGTTATGCAATATAGAGAGGTAATGGGCTTTCAGGCTAAATATATAAATCAGTGGTTAAAGCATGGAGCTGGACCAGAGAATCCTTATGAAAATAGGGGATATATCAATCAAGATAATTCTAGGGAATTTTTTAGAAATAATCTTGATCTTATGTGCCTTCCTGGGGAAAATTAGCCTAACTTAAAGATTATTAATGGTGCATATATGAAATTTTATCTAATAATTTTAATTGGTTTCGTTGTCGGTTTTAACGCTTCATGCGATTGGTATATCTTTCAAAAATCCAAATACTCGGTAACAGACCGTCCTGAAATTTGTAATACAGTCTTTGATAATCCTCCTGTTAACGAGGAAAAATTAAAGGGATATTCTGTTGAGGAATTACTTATATTACAAAAATGCGGTTTGGCGTATTATCCAGAATATCAACTTCAGTGGGACATAGCCGACCAAGATGAGTATCCTGTTCCTGCAATAATTAGGCATCTGCAGACAGATGAAGATGAACATTATCAGTTTTACTTGATTTCCGACCTTGAAACTTTAACAAGATCTGAAAAGCATAGCAAAAGATTATTGTCTGACAAAGATTTAATACTAACAGAAACTAGTAAGGCAATATCAAAAATGCAAAACGAGGCTACTAAAAGTATTTCAGAGGCGAGATTTATAAAAATTAAAGAATTTTTCAGTAACAAATAAGTATACAATTCTTTATCGAAACTAACGCACGAGCGGCAAGTCGAAGCAAATGCCACTTTGAAAGATGACGGCGTGAAACTGCAAACGGGCGGCGAATGGACGAAAGTTCTAAAATACGATTTGCACGGGCTTTTAACCGACGGCTATGATGCGCGAGGTGTCAACACGCATTTTACTTACGATGGCTTGAAGGAAGATTATTTTTACGATGCGGAAGGCAGAGTTTCCGATTACACTTTGACTTTAAGCTCGCGTCCGAGCAATCCGCTGGCGACGAGCTACATTTACGATACATTAAGTCGAGCAACCGACATTCGTTATCCGGCACAGTATGGTTTGGGAACGAGTCCGCGAAAAGTCGTGCAATACAGTTATGATGTGGCAAGCCGACTTTCCCAACTCAAATACGACGGACAGCAGCAAGCCGGAGATATTGTTTACAACGCGGCAAGCCAAACGACACAATTAAAGGTTGGCGTGGCTGGTGCGAATCAAGTAACGGAAAATTACGGATATGATAATCAGACCGGACTTCTTGCTAATCAAACGGTTCAACGCGGCGGAAGCACGTTGCTTTCGCTCAGCTATGATTATCGAAAGACGTTGGACGGCACGAATAATGCCAAAACCGGACAACTCAAAAAGATTACAAATAACCTCGATTCAAATCGTAATCGAGAATACTCATACGACGCTTTGGGAAGATTAACAACTGCTAAAGGCGGCAACAATCTCTGGCAGCAAATTTACAGCTATGACCGTTATGGAAATAAACTCTCGACAACAGCTTCCGGTGTAGCGGCAAACGGCACGCCGATTCCGCGAGACGGACACGCCAATTTGAGTTACAGCAATCCGACGAATCGCATTAACTCGCCCGGATTTGAATACGACGCGATGGGCAATCAAACCCGCGCACTTTCACCGGACGGACAATCTTGGCTCAGATATGAATACGACGCGGCGAATCGTCTTGTTTATGTCAAGACGGATGCCGGCACAGTGTTGGAAAGCTATAATTATGGAGCGACCAATGCAAGATTAATCAAACGAGACGGCGCGACGAATGATTTAACCTACTATGCTTGGGCGGGCGCAGAAGTGATTGCCGAGTATAGCGAGTTGGCTTCACAACCAAATGTTGTGAAATGGGCGAAGAGTTATGTTTCGGCAGGCGGCAGACTTGTTTCGACGGCGAATCTCAATGCTCAACAGAACGGCGAAACGATTGAACATCATCACTCAGACAGACTTGGCTCAAGAATCATTACAAATCCGACAGGCGGATATTTTGAGCAGGAGACACTGCCGTTCGGCACGGCACTGAATGCTGAATCAGGTGGAGCCACAAATAGAAGATTTACTTCCTATGACCGAAGCAACATTACAGGCTTGGATTACGCTGTCAATCGCCATTACGATTCAGGTCAAAGCAGATTTACACAGGTTGACCCGATCGGGATGGCGGCAACGAGTTTAACGAATCCACAATCGCTGAATTTGTATGCATATGTCGAGAATGACCCGACGAATTTTATTGACCCGCTCGGATTGAATATGGCATCACCAGGCACTAGATATTTTTCTGATCCGATGGGAGTTGCCTATTACGTTGACGGAATGTTGTCGGATGCTCGCACGGCGTGGGGATTGTTAGGAGCAGGAGCAGGATTTATAGATTCCCATTCGTTTGGCGGTGCGTTGAGTGTTATCGACCAATATACAGGTGGAGAACATAGCTACAGATATGGGCAGTTGATTCATTTCTTTAACACAAGTGGCGGAGATAACTTACCTTGTCCTACGTCGCAAACTCCTGAAAACGGTCCGAGTATAAGTTCTACTCAGGCATTTAACCACTACACTGGCGGTTCAGGTAATCCTTTAAGCCTGAATATACGTGAACTAAGCGCATCTGTGCCGTCTTTAAATAGTTTTCCGCAAATACAAAATCGTATAAATGAGGGAACAAATAAACCATTTGAGCAAGTTTCCATTGTTAGAGCAAACTCTTCGCCTGTTGTTACCTCAGGTGATCAAGCTGCATTTTTGGGAAGAATTATTTTTAATGCGACAGGGGTTTTAAATTTATACCCAAGCGGAGATTTTCAATTTTATGGCTCAATCGGTGTCAATACAGATAGATATGACTTCGACAAAGATACAGCAAAAGGCAACAAAAGACGGACTTCAATAGGACAATTCTCTACTGGAATAGGTTCTATTTTACCTGGGAAACCCTTTAATATAAACATAAATGGTAGATTTAATGTTGATGTGGCGGGAGACAGACAAGGGGTAGGTTCTTCTAATTGCCGATAATAAAGGAGTTAAAAAATAATGGTCCCAAAGAATAAGCTCTTCTTGATTACTTTAATGTGTTTGTTTTATTTGGTTAGCCCGTTGGTTGAGTGGATAAACTACAAAACTGATTTGTTAAATGGAACTTACGACGTTAATTATGATTCCATAGGACTCCCTTTCGGGTTGTATTTAATTGCTTGGCTATTAGGACTACCATTACTTTTAATACTCTTGTGGTTTGTATGGAAACGCTATCCTGGAAGGATTTCATTTTTATATTTCAACAGTGAGCGTCCTTATTGGAGTTTAGTGTGTTCACTAATTGCTGTATTCTTAATTTCTTGGAACTTGTTCTTTATATTTGAGCAAACAAACGAAGCAAATACATTAAACATTTTCTATACCGTATTTGAAGTTTACTTAATCTTGTGCCTTAGGAGTGTTCTCATTTTTCAAAAGCGAAAATTTTGGAGATAGTCAAATGCGATGCCAATGGGCGACGTATCGGACATCGAACACAAATGATATGAATTAGTCAAATACCTCTGTGGCGCGACAACACGCGCTTTATTTTACGCGACGGCACAACAAACGATTTAACCTACTACGCTTGGGCGGGCGCGGAAGTAACTGCCGAATACACAGAACTAGCTTCTCAACCAAATGTCGTGAAATGGTCGAAGAGCTATGTTTCTGCGGGCGGCAGACTCGTTTCAACGGCGACCTTAAATGGACAAAGCGAAACAATCGAATATCATCACGCTGATAGATTGGGAACAAGAATCGTTACCAATCCGCAGACAGGCGGATATTTTGAACAAGACACATTGCCATTTGGCACAGCACTAAACGCTGAATCAGGTGGAGCGACCAATAGAAGATTTACTTCCTACGACAGAAGCAACATGACGGGTTTGGATTATGCGGTCAATCGGCATTATGATTCAAGTCAAGGCAAATTCACACAAGTTGACCCAATCGGAATGGCGGCGACAAGTTTAGGCAATCCGCAATCGTTAAACTTGTATGCTTATGTTCAAAACCAGCCGACGAATTTCGTTGATCCAAGCGGATTATTGATAGCAGTTTATCGCTGTGAATATAGCCATGCTCAAGTTTGCGATGAAAATGGGCAAAATTGTGGTCCGTGGCAACGATTGGGTGAACCGACTAACTGTCGTTGGGAATTTATAAATATTGGCGGTGGTCCGACAAGTTCTGGCGGCGGAGTCCCTGTTGTCGGCGGTGGAGGGGGGATTAGCGGTGGAAACGTGACTCCAACAAAATGCTCGTTGAGTGTTAGTGAATTAGCTTCATGTATTGCTAAATGTATGAATGATGCAAGAGTAGATAAACTTGCGAAAACAGTTGGAGATAGCACAGGAATTCCTTACGCGGGGGATTTTCTACAAGGGCTTACGTGGGTAGGAACTGGTGCTGCGATTGGAAATCAAGTGTTAAATGCGACATCGCTAGGCAGGTATCCAAGGTCGCCTGCAGGAGGAGCTAAAACAAAAGGAGATCCAACAAGCTGGCAACACAGAGTATTTGGAAACGAGGGAGTAAGTGGAATATTGAGGCGGGGAGGATTTCCAAACGCTGCCCGATCAGTTGGGTGGGCTGGAAAGACTATCGGAAGAGTTGCAGCACCGCTCTCGATTGGTTTGCTAGTCTTTGAAGGCGCTTACACAACTGGAACATTTGCTTCTTGTAGTGCAATTTGCTCGCTAAAAAGAAAGCCGTGTAATCAATAACAAGGTTATGAATAAGACAAAAAAAGAAATTCTAACTGAAATACTCGGACATAGTATCTTAGATGAACAAATTGCGAAGTTGTCAAAAGACCCAATCTCAAGTATAAGGAAAAGCCTTAATAAAGAATTACTATTGAATTTGACTACAGAGCAGTTTACTGATTCGTCAGAATTGTGTTTGTTAGAATTTATTGAGAAAAATTTCAAAATTAATCAGAGCGGCAAGGATATTTTGGATGTATTTGAAATTGTCCAGAAAATTGCTAAGGACGAGTTGCATCGTTCAATAAATTTTCATTGGTATGCTAGATGGGATGAGTTTCTTGACGTGGGCAATTATTTTACTCGTCCAGATTCTTATGATTTTGTAGAAGTAGTTATAAGAATTGAAGAAGAATTTAATCTTAAAATAAGTGATGAAGAAGCATCAAATATGGAAGGTATTGGAATGACTGTTCGCTACATTTGGAAAAGACTAAAATAACTAAGGGTAATAGTACAGACGGAAACATTATTATTATCATCAAGCTGACCGTCTAGCACGCGCTCGGCAGATTAGCGGAAACGGTTGAACCCGACCCGAACGGCGACGGCTCGGTTTTCTCGGCGGGAAATCTGGCGACGAAATACACCTATGACGTGCTGGACAATTTGACGAAAACCGAGCAAGGCGAGCAAGTTCGTGAATTCAAATATGATTCACTGAGCCGTTTGACCAGACAAAAGCTGGCGGAACAATCCGCATCTTTGAGCGACGACGGACAATATGTCGGCGTCGGCGCCGGACGCTGGAGCGAAGCCTTCTGGTATGACAACCGTTCAAACATAACTATCAATAGAGACGCTCGCGGCGTGACGACCTGGTATTCGTATCAGATAAACGGCGCGTATGATGCGATGGGAAATCAAACGCGCGCCTTTTCGCCCGACGGACAATCTTGGCTGAGATATGAATACGACGGGCGAATCGGCTTGTTTATGTCAAGAACGATTACGGTACAGTGTTGGAAAACTACACTTATGGAGCGACTAATGCCAGACTAATCAAGCGAGACGGCACGACGAATGATTTGACTTACTATGCTTGGGCGGGCGCAGAAGTGATTGCCGAATACACTGAAATAGCTTCACAACCGAACATTGTAAAATGGTCAAAGAGCTACATCCAATGCACGCTTTGCGCCGATAGCGTTGTTTTTTCTGAATGTTTATGCCATTCTTTTTGATGTTCACGCCTTGAACTCGCGCGTGGACGAGTTATTGTTTCATAATGCACATTTGAAATTCTAACTTGTCCGCTCTTTCAAACATCTTTTCTGTTACACGACCATTTTTCTTTTGAAGCCAAACTCTACCGAATTATTTAAATCGTGCAATTCGCGCTTGCCGAAACGCTCAAAACCAAGTCTTTCATAAAGCCGATGCGCTTTGGTAAATCGCGTGTCCGACCACAAATTGATTTTATTTCTACCTTTTTTACGAGCAAAATTAATCGCCAATTCAGTTAATTTCTCGCCTAATCCTTGTTTGCGAAAATTTTTGTGAACATAGAGCGATTTCAGTTCCGCCGTCTTTTCGTCCAACATCATTATGGCGACGGTTGCGAAAATTTTGTTATCTTCTTCAACAATCCAAAATTCGCCGTCTTGCTGGCGAAAATAAACATCGGGCGCAAGCAGATATTTTTCCTCAATGTTTGTGTCAAGAATGCAATCGTATTCCGCCCAAATGTCGCTGATGAGTTTGATAATCTGCGGAATATCTCTTTTAATTACGGGACGAATTCTCATTAAACAAAATTACAATCTTGGATTTTCCGCAACAAATTTCAGCAAATTTTTAACATAGGAACGAAAGTCTGGACAAGCAATATTGTGCGCGAAAAGCAGTTCATCCGCCACGCTTGTATCATAAGTTTGCGGCACGAAAAAATACGGAACGCCCGAATGCGGCAAACCGCTCATCAACGGCGTAAAGGGCAGCATTAAAGTTTTTTCAACAATGCGCGGCGGCGGTTTGATAATTGATTTTTTGCCCGTCATCGCTTCCGCCAGCACGTCAAATAATTCTTCCGTCGTCAGCGGATTCGGGTCAGCCAGAGCAATCGTTTTGCCGACTGCCATTTTATCTTTTGCCACAACAGCAATTGCTTCCACGACAAAATCTACCGGAACGAGATTCAACTGCACATCTTTGTTGCCGACGTTGACAAGACGAAACGCTGCGGGAAACCTTCGCAAATAATTTATCAAATAATAAATGCCGTCATACTTTGCGGTTTCGCCCGTTTTTGAGTCGCCGACGACAACCGACGGGCGAAAAATCGTCGTCGGAATTTCACGTTTTAGATTTTCGACCTCGACTTCCGCCAGATACTTAGTTTCTTCGTAAAAATTGCGAAAACCCGCGTTGTGTTCAAGTTCGTTTTCGTAAATTACGCCTTTTCGTTTGCCCGAAACATAACAAGTTGAAACGTAATTGTAACGACGCAGATTCGGCAGGCTTCTAACAAATTCATTAACATTTTCCGTGCCTTCGACGTTGGCGCGATACGCCAAATCTTTCTCAATCGCCAAATTATAAATCGCGGCAAGATGATAAACATCGGTCGTTTCCTTTTGCAAAACTTTCAGATCTTTTTCGGAAATGCCGAGATCTGTCTGCGTAATATCGCCTTCAATCAAAGCAAAATTTTCAAGCGGTGTGTTGACTGTTTGTGCAATTTTCTCGACTTCGAGCATCGCTTTTTCGATAAACTGCTTTTCGACGAGCAGAAAAAACTGCGTATCGTTTTTTGCCAGACGCTTCACAAGTCTTTTGGCGATAAAGCCCGGAAAACCGGTCAGGAAAATTGTTTCGTTAAAGTTCATATTAAATTAAATTTAACCACAGACAAACCAAGATGAAAACAAATAAAATTAGATTTTTCAGAAAAACCGGCGGCTTTTGTACAAGTGCGACTTTTACGTTTTTTTCAATCATTTCCGCCTTCAATTTACTCAAATCAAAAGGTTGACAAGCAAATCAAAGCAGGCGTAAATCTTTATTTTTCTGAAAATCCAACTCGGTTAAAACTTTTTTACAAATAAAGCTAAGTTATGATAAGGTTTCGGCATAGCGGAAATTAATGACATATATCTATTAATTTAGATAAATACGCCGGAAATGAAAACTAAAAAAGAGAAAACTCAAGAATCGGACAAAGCGGCTGCGGCTCAAAGCGTGAAAGCTGCACCGGCAGCAGAAGCCGTTTCGGACGAAGATTTTCCAAACGAACTGGGCGAGCCGCGCTGGTCTGTGGTTAGTTTTGAAAATTGCGTCGAAACCGGTTTGACTTATGACGAAGCCGCGCAAAAATTAAAAAAACTTGCCGCCGAGGACGTTTTAGGACTTTGCGTTGTAACGGACGAAGCCGCCGCGAAAATTCTAAATAGTGGTAAATGGTAAATGCAAGAGATTTTTGATTTACCATTTACCACTAATAAAGGTCTAAAACAACTTTGCCAAAACTCTCATTCGATTCCAGATATTCGTGCGCTTTCCGCACATCTTCAACCCGAAAAACTCTGTCCAAATTCGGTTTAACCAAACCTTTTTCAATCAGCGGTAAAACATCTTTGATAAAAGCGCGTGTTGCCTCGGCTTTTTCCTCGTTAGAACGCGAACGCAAAACCGTTCCGATAATTTTTAAGCGTTTTGCCAAAGCCGTTCCGAGATTAAATTCCGCCGTTCTGCCACTGACTAAACCAACCAGAATCAATCTACCTGTTTGCGCAAGACTTTCCAAATTTGCCGCAAAATAACTCGCGCCGACTAAATCTAAAATTACGTCAACGCCTTTTTCTTTGGTTTTGTAATTGATAATTTCAGCAAAATATTCCGGATTATCCGCGACCAAATTGGTTTCGGTTACGATTCCAAAATCAAGTCCGAATTGACTACACTTTTCCAATTTATCGGGAGTGCGCGAAGTCCCGAAAACTTTAATGTTTTTCGCTTTTGCCAACTGCAATGCGGCAAGTCCAACGCCCGAACCGACGGCGTGAATCAAAAGCGTTTCGCCTGTCCGAAGATTCGCTTGCGTAAAAATCGCATCGTGCGCGGTGATAAATGCTTCTGGAATTGCTGCCGCTTCGGTAAAAGAAAGATTGTCAGGAATTTTAGCGAGCAAAGATTCTTCGGTTAAAAGAAATTCGGCGTTTGCTCCGCCCGCGGTGATGCCGAAAACTCTGTCGCTGACTTTGAAATTTTTAACTTTTTCGCCAACTTCCGCGACTTCGCCCGCGAACTCCAAACCCAAAATGCGTTCGGGAAAACCAAGCGGCGCGGGATATGCGCCTTTGCGCTGCAAAATGTCGGCGCGATTTAAAGCTGAGGCTTTAACATTGACTAAAACTTGTGAGCCTTTTGGCTTTGGTAAATCTTCGACTTCGCGGATTTCCAAGTTCTCCGCGCCGCCGAATTCTTTAACGTAGACTGCTTTCATAAAATTTATTGCAAAACCGAAGAAAATCAGCCACGAATTACACAAATAATACGAATAGATTTGTTCTTGATTCGTGCAATTCGTGTAATTCGTGGCTAAAAATCTTCCGAGAAAATTCTACACTTTCCGCTTTGTGGCGCGTTGAGCCAGATTCATCAAATCTTCCGGCATCCATTTGTTCAAATTTTTCTTTTCTTCTTCGGCGATGCCTTTGTGTCGGTTGCGCCATTCCTTTTCGGGCGCATCTTCGCGCATAGATTCTTTCGGATAATTTTCGACCTGTTCAAGACTGATGATAATTCCGTGCGCGATTTCGTTCCAATCTTCAGTTTGAATTCCGCGCAAAACGATTGAAAGTCCTGCCGTCCAATCTTCTTCGGGCGTGATGTTGTCGTATTCGGGAATCGTCAAAAATGCGGGCGACGGAAACGGTTTGTCGCTGAATTCATTAACGATTTGCGATTTTACATCTTTATAAGATGAATTTGGATTTGCCTTTCTCATTTCCAAAGCGCGGCGAAAAATGTCGGATACGGTTGCTTGATTGCTCATTTTGTTTTTACTAAAATCCTCCGAGTTTATAAAAGAAAAATTAAACCACAGATTAACACAGATTCGCGCAGATAAAAACCAATAATGTCTTGATGTTTTCTTTCTTATCTGTGTTAATCTGTGTCAATCTGTGGTTAAAAAATATGCAAAAATTCATCTATCAAACGCATCTCTGGCTTGGTCTTTTTGTTTCGATTCCCGTTCTGGCGTGGGCTTTAAGTGGTTTTTTGTATGCTTTGCCGAATACAGTCGAGGGCGGCACGGTAGAGAAGATTGATTCAAATCGCGTGAAAATCGCGCCGTCCGAAGCACTGCAAAAAGCAAACAAACTCGCGGGCAAAACTTTGCCGACAACCGCGCTGACTTTGTTGATGAAAGACGGCGAGCCGGTTTATCAATCAATCGGCGGACTCGGCGCGGATTCGATTTTTATTGACGCCGAAACAGGCGAAGCGCGAATGTCAGAGCCTCCGACATTGAAAACACAATTTTTTCGGCAAGCGCATTTTTATTATTTTGCGGGCAGTTGGCAAGTTGCGCTTTTGATTTTGTTTTCCATTTTGGCGAGTTTTTCCGCCCTAACGGGAATTTATTTGAATTGTGTTTATTGGTTTGGACGAAGAAGTAGAACACGGTTTAACGCCGATTGATTTTTCTTCGCAAAGAACACAAATGAATCTTTTCCAAATATCTTCGGACAAAATTTGCTTGTCTTTCGACATCTGAAAAGTTAGTCTTTCTTTATCAGGAGTAACAAATATGAAAAGTCTTTTTTTACTGGCGTTTTTGTTTTTGAGTTTTACCTATTCATACGCTCAGAACGAGCAAGCACCGCTTCAGGAACAGGAAATCAACTATAAAGATTGGACATACAAGAGTGTCCGCGACGATAAAGAGATAAATTTACGGGATTTTGCCAAAAACAAAAAACTCATAATGGTCGTCTATTTCGCGCCGTGGTGTCCGAATTGGAAACACGAAGCGCCGTTTGCCCAAAAACTCTACGAAAAATACAAATCAAACGGTTTTGATGTCATCGGCGTTGGCGAATACGACACGGTAGCGGCGATGAAAACCAATCTTGACGACAAAAAAATTACTTTTCCCGTTGTTTATGAATCGGAGACAAAAGATGCGAAACAGAAAACTCTGCATTATGAATATCGCAAAGCGGCGGGCGACACGCGCGGTTGGGGTTCGCCTTGGAACATTTTTATTGAGCCTGCCAATCTGAAAAAAGACGGCGATGTTCTGATGAAAAAAGCGTTTGTCGTCAATGGCGAATTGATTGAAGCTGATGTCGAAAAATTTGTCCGTCAAAAATTAGGGTTGCCCGCCGAAGAAACTAAAATGGCGACGAAAGACAAAACGGTTGAAGCCTGTGCGCCGGAAACAAAAACGACGACAAATTTTAAGAAGCCTGAGCCGAAAAAATAAGTATTTTGATTAGAATGCAAGCGTTTCCAGCCGGTTAGGATATGATTCGTAAATTTATTTTCACAATTTCATTTTTTGTCTTGGCTTCCTCCGTTTTCGCGCAATCAGGGCGCGTCAAACCGTCCGAAACGCCATCGCCGAAACCTAAATCGCGCATCGTTTATATTCCGACACAAACTAATTCTAAAACTCCGAAACCGAACGCTTCGCCAACGCCGCCGAAAATTGAAGAAGACGACGGCGAAGTAATCCGTGTTGATTCGACGCTGGTGCCGATTCCGGTTTCCGTGATTGATGCTGGCGGGCAAGCCGTAACAGATCTCAAACTCGAAGATTTTATACTGCAGATTGACGGCAAAACGGCGGAAATCGGCGAGCTTTCGCGTTCCGACACGCCTGTTCGTCTTGCTCTTCTGTTTGATAACAGTTCGAGTGTAACAATCGCCCGCGAGTTTGAGAAAAAGGCGGCAACTCGATTCTTTAAAAGAGTTTTGCGTCCCGACAAAGACCTTGCCGCGCTTTATTCGGTGCAAACCGGAACGCGCCTCGAACAGCCTTTAACAAAAAATGTTTCGCAATTGACTGACGCGATTGAGAATTTTCCCGTTCCGGCGGGCGCAACCGCGTTGCTCGATGCAGTTATAACTGCCGCCGAATATTTGAAAACGGCGGCAGGTCGGCGCGTTATCGTGATTGTTTCCGACGGCGAAGATACAATTTCAGATGCAACTTTTGAAGATACGGTTAGAGCCGTGCAAGCCAATAATTGTCAGGTTTATGTCGTCAAGACAAAGGATTTTGAAAACTTTAAGCGCACCGGACAGCGCGGCGGCAACGCCAACATTCGCGCATTGTCGGCAGAATATCGGATGCAGGAATTAACCGCGCAAACCGGCGGCGCGGTTTATTCGCCGATTGACGAAAAAGAATTAGACCGAGCCTTTAATCAAATCTCCGCCGAACTTTCTCAACAATACGTTTTAAGTTATTATCCCGAAAATGAACCGGACAAGCGCGGCGAATTTCGCGCGATTTCGCTGAACGTAAAAAATCGTCAAAATTTGTCCGTCCGCACCAGAAAAGGTTATTACATTCAGAAGTTTAATTGATAATGGAAAATGGAAAGTGCAAAATAGATAAAACTGTAATTTTCCATTTTCAGTTTTCCGTTTTCCATTAAATCAATATGCTTGAAGAATATCTAAACCAATTTCTCCAACATCTGCGTTATGAACGCAACGTCAGCCAGCACACTCTGCGAAACTATTCGAGCGATTTGGAACAGTTTCACCACGCAATCGCGCCGCCGCGAGCCGACGGCACGCGCGAGCAAATTCCCGTCAAGGATATTGACCATCTGACAATCCGTGAATGGATGGCAACGCTCCACGCCGACAACAAAAAGAAAACTTCGATTGCGCGAAAACTTGCCAGCCTAAGGACGTTTTTCCAATTTCTCGTGCGCGAAGGCGTTCTGGAAAATAATCCGGCAAAACTCGTCGCCACGCCGAAGGTGGAGCGCAAACTGCCGAATCATCTTTCGATGGAAGACGCGGTGCGCTTTATCGAATCGCCCGATTTGGAAAGCGATTTGGGAAGACGCGACCGAGCGATTTTGGAATTTTTGTATGCGACGGGAATGCGCGTCGGCGAACTTGTCGGATTAAACCTGAAAGATATTGATTTCCGCGAAAAGTTGGTGCGCGTTACGGGCAAACGCAAGAAACAGCGCATTCTGCCGTTTGGCGAGCCTGCGCTTCATTCATTGATGTATTATTTAAATGAAACGCGCCCGACTTTTCTCAATAATTGTCCGCCGACGGAACGCGACGACCAAGCCGTTTTTCTCAATTATCAAGGCACGCGCATCACAACGCGCAGCGTCGGGCGTATGGTTGATAAATACATCAAACAAGTTGCCGATATTCACGACATTTCGCCGCACAGTTTAAGACATTCTTTTGCCACGCATTTATTGGATTCCGGCGCGGACTTGCGCGACATCCAAGAACTTCTCGGACACGCGCGGCTTTCCACAACGCAGATTTACACGCACGTTTCAATGGAAAAATTGATTGAAGTTTATGACCGAGCGCATCCAAAGGCGTGATAAAATAAAATTCATTCGGGAGAAATTATTAAAATGTCAAATCATATATTGACCATCGAATACGGCGACGATTTGCTTTTTCGGCTTGGAGTTTCCAGCGAAAAATTTTCCACTGAAGCCAAACTTTTGCTGGCGGCAAAACTCTATGAACTCGGAAGATTATCGGCAGGTGAAGCGGCGCATCTAGCAGACAAAACCCGTATTGAGTTTCTGTTTGCGCTTGCCGACGCAGGCTTGCCGATGAGCAATCTGCGTGAGGAAGATTTAGCCGCCGAATTAAATTTTGCGCTCGATGAATAGAAAAATCGTTGTCAACACCAGCCCGCTTAATCAAAGAGATTTCTTGCATTTACCACTTATCATTTACCACTTTCTATTCCATCTCGCTCTCGTCAATATCAAAATTGGCATAGACGTTCTGCACGTCGTCGTGGTCTTCGATGGCTTCAAAAAGTTTGAGCATTTGCTTTGCGTCCGTGCCTTCGAGGTGAATGTAGTTTTGCGGAATCATCGAAACTTCTGCCGCTTGCGGTTCGATGCCCGCCGATTTCACTGCTTCGTTGACATCATCGAAATTTTCCGGCGCGGTCAGGATTTCAAAACTGTCGCCGTCGTCCTGCATATCTTCCGCGCCCGCCTCAAGTGCGATTTCAAAAAGTTCGTCCTCGTTTTTCGCTTCCTTATCAACAACGATGTAGCCTTTTTTATCGAACATCCACGCCACCGAACCGGCTTCGCCGAGATTGCCGCCGTTTTTTGAGAACAAATGACGAAGTTCGGCAACGGTTCTGTTTCGATTGTCGGTCATTGTTTCGATTAAAACCGCCACGCCGCCGATGCCGTAACCTTCGTAAGTAATTTCCTCGTAATTTACGCCTTCGAGTTCGCCCGTGCCGCGTTTTATTGCGCGGTCAATCGTGTCGTTCGGCATATTCGCGGCTTTTGCGTCAGTTACGGCTTTTCTTAACCGCGCGTTTGCATCAATATCGCCCGTGCCGCCCGTCCGTGCCGCAACCGTAATTTCTTTAATCAGCTTGGTAAAAACTTTGCCGCGTTTTGCGTCCAACGCGCCTTTTTTGTGTTTAATAGTGTGCCACTTCGAGTGTCCTGACATTTTATAATTATCCTTAGGTTGTTTGAATTTGAAAAATTGAAATATATCACGCTAGTTTTTGACCGGCAAAATGTCAGTCAAATTTTTGCTTGTTATATTTGAAATGCAGACTTGTTTTGTCCTTGCGGTTTGACCGTTAAGAATTTGGACTTTGCTTTTGGAAACGCCGAAGGTTTTCGATAAAAGTTTGACGAGTTCGGCATTTGCCGCGCCGTCAATCGGCGGAGCGCAGAGCCTGATTTTCAACGCGCCGCCCAATTCGCCGACAATCTCGCCTTTTGACGCTCGCGGCACCACGCGCACGTTGAAAGTCAAACTTCCATTTTTTTCGGTTGTTTGAATCATTTTTAGCCGCAGAGTTCACAGAGAACACAGAGAAAATTGTCCACAGATAAAACGCAGACAAACACAGATTTTTGAACATCTCGGAATTTAGTTTGTATTATTTCTGAAAATCTCTCTATTCTCTGTGGCTAAAATCCTAAAAAACAAAAATCTGTAATACGAGCGATTGCAAAAATCCAAGCAGCAGCAGCAGAATCATCGCCGAAATATCAAACATTCCAATCGGCGGAATTAAGCGGCGCAGAGGAATCAAAACCGGGTCGGTAACGCGCTGAACAAAACCAAGAAAAGTGTTCCGCGTAAAGACAAACCACATCGAAATAAAGCGGATAAAGATAAACAAAATGTAAATGCTCAACAGCGCGTAAAGCACAAAACCGATTATCGCCTTGAAATTTCCGGTCTTCGTCGCGTCCGCCAAACCTTGAATAATAAAAAGTGTGTTCCAGATAATTCCCAATCCGAAATACGCCAGAACGCCCGCAATAAATAATGTAACCAGCGGCGCAAATTTTGTATTGATGCGAAAATTCGCCAAAAAACGTGCTGCCGGATATACAAAACGGTCGGTGCTTTTTTTAAGCTGGTAAGAAAATCTGCCGACTTTGCCGAATGGATTCGGGTCTGAATAATTGAAAATCAGACGCAAAATCAAAAGCAAGGCAAACGCCAAAAACGCGATTGTAACAACCCAACTGATTATCGGATAAATTTTTAAAAGCATATATTCTATGTTTTATCTATAATTTCTATGAATTTCTATGTTTGTTTCTATTTCGCTTATTCTTGAAATTTTCGTTTTTTACACTTAACTGTTTTGCCTAACGGAACATTTTCCGGGTGTAAAAATTCGCAATATACTAACTATTATCTATTGTAATTTACAAAGAACTTCACGCCAAGCCAGCCGAGTCCGTTAGGCTTTTTCTGCTTTGCGCTGTTTGATTCTGAAGGCGCAAGGCGTATTTCATTTATCCGAAATCCGCTTTGATTTTAGAGAATAATAGGTTAGCGACAAGTTTCACAAGCCCTCTTTGCGTTTCAATAAATGAATGTGATACTCTCTTTCCTTTGTTATTATACCTTTTTAACAGTCTATTACTGAGGAGCAAATTATAAAATGGCTAATGAAGAAAAAGGTCAGCTCGGACAAATCGTGCAGATTATCGGTCCGGTGGTTGACGTAGAATTTTCAGACAATTATTTACCGTCGATTTACCAAGCGTTACGCATCACGTCGGAAGGTTTCGATGTCGAAACTCCGGTTGACGTTATAGCCGAAGTCCAGCAGCATTTAGGCGAAGGTCGAGTCCGCGCCGTTTCGATGCTGCCAACCGACGGAATGGTGCGCGGAATGAAGGTGATTGACACGGGCGGACCAATTACCGTTCCGGTCGGCGAAGCGACTCTTGGCAGAGTGATGAACGTCATCGGCGAGCCGGTGGACGAACTCGGTGAAATCAAATCCGAAACTCAGGCTCCGATTCACCGCCACGCGCCGACCTTTGACGAGCAAGCGACGGAACTCGAAATGTTTGAAACGGGAATCAAAGTTATTGACCTTATTCAACCGTTTGTGCGCGGCGGAAAGATTGGTCTGTTCGGCGGCGCGGGCGTAGGCAAAACCGTGTTGATTATGGAACTCATCAACAATGTCGCCAAAGGGCGCGAAGGTTATTCGGTGTTTGCGGGCGTTGGCGAACGCACACGCGAAGGCAACGACCTGCTGCGCGAAATGGTTGAATCGGAAGTTATTACATACGGCGAAGAATTCAACAAAAATATGGAGGAAACCGGCGCGTTTGATTTAACCTTAGTTGATAGAAGCAAGATTCCCGGCTCAAAAGTGTCGCTGATTTACGGGCAAATGACCGAACCGCCGGGAGCGCGTCTGCGCGTTGCGCTTTCAGGCTTGACGGTTGCCGAATACTTCCGCGACCAAGGCAACGACGTGCTTTTCTTTGTTGATAATATTTTTCGCTTTACGCAAGCCGGTTCGGAAGTGTCTGCGCTTCTCGGACGAATGCCGTCGGCGGTTGGTTATCAGCCGAACTTGGCAACGGAAATGGGCGAAATGCAGGAACGCATCACGTCTACCAAAACCGGCGCGATTACTTCAATTCAAGCTGTCTATGTTCCGGCGGACGATTACACCGACCCGGCACCCGCAACGACCTTCGCGCATCTTGATGCGGTTACGGCTCTTTCGCGCCAAATCGTCGAACTCGGAATTTATCCGGCGGTTGACCCGCTTGCCTCAAATTCAAGAATTCTCGACCCGACAATTGTCGGCGAAGAGCATTACAACACCGCGCAGGACGTGAAACGTATTTTGCAACGCTACAAGGATTTGCAGGACATCATCGCCATTTTAGGTTTGGACGAATTGAGCGAAGAAGATAAATTAACCGTTGCGCGGGCGCGTAAAGTCCAACGCTTTTTCTCACAGCCGAACTTCGTCGCCGAACGCTTTACGGGTGTTCCGGGCGAATACGTCAAGGTTGAAGATACCATTAAAGGTTTCCGCGAAATCATTGACGGAAAATGCGACGATATGCCCGAACAATCTTTTTATATGGTCGGCACAATCGAACAAGCGCGTGAGAAGGCGCAGAAAATGGCTGCAACTGCATAAACAGTTATCAGTTATCAGTTATCAGTCAACAGATTTGATAACTGATAACTGATAACTGATAACTGAAGACATGTTAAATTTAGAAATTGTAACACCTGAAAAGAAAGTTTTGAGCGAAGCAGTTGATTCGGTAACGATTCCGACGGCAAGCGGTGAAGTTGGCATTTTGACGAATCACGCGCCGTTGATTTCTTCGCTCAAACCCGGCATTTTGTCTTACACACGAGGCGGCGTAAGCGAGAAAATGGTTATTTCCGGCGGGTTTGTCGAAGTCAGCGCAGATAATGTTTCAATTCTGGCTGATGTAGCTGAAACCTCCGACGAGATTGATGTCGAAGCCGCAAAAACGGAACGCAATACCGCCGAAAAAGAGTTAAATGCTTGGAAAGGCTCGGAAGCGGAGTTTGAAACGGAAAAAGAATGCTTGGAAAGAGCGCAAGCACGCTTGCAACTTGCGGCGGGAAGATAAACCGAATTACGAATTTCAAATTACGAATTACGAATGTTTTAATCTATGTTCTAATTCGTAATTCGTAATTCGTAATTCGTAATTGATTACGCTGATGCTTCAGAAACTTCCTTTACGACTCCCGCCGTTTTACTGTCGTTGGCATTGATGGCAATATCAGCTTGCGCGACCATTCCGCAGCAACTTCCGTTTCCGTCAACTACCGCGACACGCCGGATTTGATTTTCTTCCATCGTGTTGCAGCAATCTTCAACCGTTGTGTCGGGCGTAACCGTAACCACACTTTTCGTCATCACATCGCCCGCCGTTAAATCCAGCGGATTTTTTCCTTCGGCAACCGTTCGGCAAGTAATATCGCGGTCGGTAACCATACCGATTGGTTTGTTATGCGCATTGTCTTCAACCACCGGAATACATCCGCAATCATTCGTTACCATCATTTTGGCAACTTCCTGCAAACTCGCATCCGCCGTGCAGCACGCCGGATTTTCCGTCATTATTTCTTTTACTAACATTTCAATTTTCTCCTTCTTATAAATAAATTTGACATACAAAAATTGTATGTATTTAAAACACTTGATTGTGCTTTTTGTCTTATATTTTGTTGTATGCAAAGAGCATACCAACTGTGCTTTCAAGCCTGTCGTAAACATTTACCTTGCCCAAAATTCTTAACACTTATTTAAGATTAACTTCACAACTTATTAACCTGCTCTGTTTAATCTTCTAATTTGAATCCAAATCAACAATTTCTGTTTTCGCCAATGTCAAAATTGATTTTCCAAACAGTAGAACTATTTTGGAGAAAAAAAATCCTTCGTTTTGATAGACATTAGTTTTTCGGAATTACATATTTTTGCAGACAAAACATTCAACAGGAGATAAGTATGCAATCAAAATTTAGCTTAAAAATTTTAACTTTAGTTTTTAGTATTTTATTAGTGCAAAGCGTTTTTGCACAGGCAACCGGCAGTTTGAGCGGAACGGTAACGGACGCAAACGGCGCACTCGTGCAAGGCGCATCAATTACAATCAAAAATACCGCCACCAATTTGGAGCGCGTTGTCATTACCAATGACGACGGACGTTGGACAATTTCGGTTTTGCCCGTCGGAACTTATACGGTTACTTACGAAAAAGCGGGTTTTAACAAATCCGTTAATGAAAATATTGCCGTCGAAGCATCAGTTCCGCGCACGGTTGAAGC
>MWZA01000021.1 GCA_002050455.1 Acidobacteria bacterium 5-1
AACTAATTCTGTATGATATCAAACGGCTTTTTTTGATTATTCAACAATCTCAAACTGGACAAATTGCGTGGCAATTTTATTTTTATCTTTCGCCAAAGCGTCGGTAACGACAATTTGCAAAACATAATCTCCGGCTTGCATTTCAGTTCCCAAATTCAATGCCCCTGAAGCGTTAATATGCTGCAAATCGGTTTGTCCTGATGTGTTAATCGGAATTTGTTTGCCTTCGAAAATGAGCTTGCCATTTTGGAAAAGTCTAATCTGCGCCTGTAATTGCGGCGGTTGACCGGCGTTTAATTTTGCGTTATAAATCTCATATCCGTAGCGCATAATTGTTCCGCGCTTAAAACGTCTGAGAGAAGTGTCTAACAGCGGATTGGTTTCTGGTGGCTTGTTGGCAGCAGCAGTTGTGTTTCGATTCGCTTCTTTGTTCCATTGCTCAACCGTCAAATTTTCCAAAATGATGCCGGAAAGCGTTAAACGGTCTTTTTTCAAATTTGGAACTTCGATAAACTGGCTGGCTGAACCGACCTTTTCGCTGGCGTGGTCACGAAGCGCAACGCGCATTTGATACGCGCCCGGTTTTTTCACCGGAAAGGTAAAATAATAGATAAAGCCTTCTTTTAAGATTTTCTGGTATTCTTCATTTTTAAGCGTCAGCGTATAAGTTTTGCTGATTTGGTCAACCGCCGCGCCGCTATTGCCGAAGCTAATTGCTAAAACGTCAAACATCACTTTTTTGCTTCCGTCTGGTTCATCCGTAAATTTTAAATCCTTGCCGTTGACATACACGAGAGAAGTTATAGACGATGCGGATTTCGAATCGCTTTTGTAAATCGTATTCAAACTCAAATTGATGTCGTTGACCGCAAATGGCGAAGTCAAAGCCGTGAGAATTTGCTGCGCGGCGGTTTGACCCGTCGGTTTTTTGAATTGGTCGTCGGTTACGCCGAAAAATCCGCTGCGGTAACGAACATTTACATCCTTTCGTTTGACCTTAATTTCCAGTTTGTTAAAACGCCGCACTTTTGGGTCAAAAGTATCGGTATCGGGTTGATAACCGATGAGGTAATAACTTTGGTCATCGAGAATTTTGCGAATTCCGCCGCTCAAATCATTATTGTTGATAATCGGAAAACCGCCGGTTTGCTTTGCCAGATAAACCAAACCTTCCTGCGTATTGAAAAGTTTATCGCGGCGGTCGGAAAGCCGTCCTTCAATTGCTTCGGCAGAAAGTCCGCCGGTATTATCTTCGGCGGTAAAGCCGAGCGTCTGCAAACCTCTCGCGTCCATCGTATAAACGACAACCGAAGCGCGATTTGCCAAATCAACCAATCGGCGCAAAGATTCCAAAACTCTCGCCGAATCGGTAAAACCGCTCGTCGTAGTGGTAAAAAGACTAAAACCGTCGGACAGAAGCATGATGGATTTGCGCCCCGGCAAATCTTTCATTCCGCGAACAATATAATTGATTGCGCCGAGCGTTCCGGTAGCGAAAATATCTTCCCTAAACTCATTAAAACCTTGAATTTGTCTTTTTTCCGCTTCAAGCTGCTCATCGCTTATTTCCGCTCCGTTTGCTTTAGCTTGTTCGAGCGGAGTTGCCTCAATCGGAGCAAATGCACCGATGCCGCCCGCGCCGCGCGGATTCCACTGCACTTTTTCGATGGCGGCGAGAAGCTGACGTTTATCGGAAGTAAATTGCTGTAGTGCGCCGATGCCTGCGCCCGTGCGAATTATGGCGACCAAATCACCGTCTTGCATTTGCCCGTTCACAAAGTGTTTCAAAGCACGGCGAACAAAATGAGTGCTTTCAAACGAAAGAGTTAAATCGTCAACGACCAGCGCAATTGTCCGACGAACTTGTTCAAGCTTAATTTGTTTTGGTGGAAGCGGAACGGCAGCGAGTTTGTCGTTTTTGTCCGGCTTTGTCGCTGTTTGCTCCGGTTGCGAACCAGCCGAAATAAATGAAAGATTAGTAATTTCCTGCTTTTCGCCGTTTTCGTAAATTTCAAAATCTTCGGGCTTTAAATCCTTAACGACGTTTCCCTTTTTGTCC
>MWZA01000071.1 GCA_002050455.1 Acidobacteria bacterium 5-1
CATTTCATTGGTGCGCGTCCCGCGCGGATAAAAAACCGTTTCGCCGTCCGCTTTCGTTATCCAATCGTCATAATTCCAGCCCTGACATCCGATTTTGGGTTTTAGATTTTGGATTTTGGATTTGTTTTTCCGGTCTTTAAGTTTTGACATTACTTTTTACTTGAATTTCATTTTATCACTTCACAAATAATTAAATTAACAATTCCAAACGCTTTTCTTTTGACTTCCAAAACTTTCAAGCCCGATTTCTCCGCAAGTTTCGCCGTTTGCCGATTAAAATGGTCGCCAATTAAAGCAACTGTAAAAAAATTGAGAATGTCGAAGCCGTAACCGAGCAAACCTTTCGGGCGAATGTGTTCAAGCAAAACAAATTTCCCATTTTGTTTAACGACTCTTTTTATTTCATCAAAGGCTTTTTGCGGATTTGGAATTGAACAAAAAACCAATGTTGCAAAAGCCGCATCAAAGGTGTTTGCGGCAAACGGCAAAGTTTCGGCATCGGCTTGAACGAGTTCGATAAACTCGGTTTTTCCTTTGGCAAATTCGAGCATCTTGTAAGAAATTTCACTGGCAGCGGCACTTTCACATTGCGGATAAAAGCGAAAATTCGCGCCCGTTCCCGCGCCGATTTCCAAAATACGCGCGTTTTCAAGCAAATAAGACAAAGTTTCTTTGCGCCAATTTGATAAAAATCGGCGTTCAAACGGCGCAAATACTTTATCATAGCCTTTGGCAAATTTGTCGTAAATCATTGCTTAGAATACGGAATACAGCAGGCAAAAGACAGAAGAAAACTTGTTTGTAGATAAACTTTAAATGTATTCCCGAAGTTTTCAAAACTCACTGTCTTCTGTATTCTGTTTTCTGACTTCTTAAACACTTATGGCGAAAAAAGGTTCAGTTTTAATTTGTGATGACGAAGAAATAATGCGCGATGTATTGGGAACGATTCTGACGGGCGCAGGTTACAAGGTTGATTTGGCAAAAACGGGCGAAGAAGCCGTCGAAGCCTACGAGCGAAAACCTTACGACGTTGTTTTGATGGACGTTTCAATGCCCGGAATGGGCGGACTAACCGCACTTGAACAAATTATTAAAATGAATCAAGATGCCGTTGTTTTGATGATTACGGCTTATGCAACTTTTGATACGGCAATCTCGGCATGGGAAAAAGGCGCAACTGGAATTGTGCGTAAACCTTTCCAAAACGAACAACTTCTCACCGTTATTGCCAAGGGAATCAAAACACAGCGCAGAGAAGAAGAGCGCGTTTCTCTGCGGCAGGCGATGACGCGCTCGGTCAAACGCGACGCGATTATTGGGCGTTCCGACAAGATGGAAAATGTCTTTCGCTTGATTGAAAGAGTTGCTCCGGCGCGTTCGACGGTTTTAATTACGGGCGAATCGGGAACAGGAAAAGAAATTTTAGCGAAAGCGATTCACGAATCTTCTCCAAGAGCCGAAATGCCTTTTGTCGTCGTCAACTGCTCGAACATTCCTTCGGATTTGCTGGAGAGCGAACTTTTCGGACACACCAGAGGCGCGTTCACCGGCGCAGTTGCGGCAAAAAAAGGACTTTTTGAAGTCGCCGACGGCGGTTCGATTTTCTTGGACGAAATCGGCGACCTTCGTCCCGAAACCCAAGTTCGCCTGCTTCGTGTTATTCAGGAACGCGAATTTACGCCGATTGGCGACACGAGTTTGACAAAAGTTGATGTGCGGATTATCGCCGCAACCAACATTGATTTAAAAGAAGCCGTGCGAAACGGAAATTTCCGCGAAGATTTGTATTATCGCCTATCGGTCGTGCCGATTGAATTGCCGCCGCTGCGGACGCGCCGCGAAGATATTCTGCCGCTTGCCCAGCATTTTATCCGCAAATACAACGCGGAAAACGGGCGCACGATTTCCGAAAATCTTTCACCCGAAGTTCTTTCCCTTTTGGAAAATTATTATTATCCGGGCAATGTCCGCGAACT
>MWZA01000147.1 GCA_002050455.1 Acidobacteria bacterium 5-1
CTACAAAGACGGCAAACTTTTTGACGATAACCGCTTTCAGTTTGCGATTGACGGCAACGAAAAACGAACAGGTCTGCGCGTTGCGCGTGGAACAAAATTTAAAGCCGGAGAAGCAATCGGAACATTAAACGCACTGAATCATGTTCATCTTATTGCAGGCAGAAGCGGTGCGGAAATGAATGCTTTGGACGCGCTCACTTTTCCAAATATCACAGACAAGGCTGCGCCGAAAATCGAAAAGGTTTCGCTGTTTGATGAAAACTGGTACGAGATTGAAACCAAAAAAGCGAGAGAACGTATAAAACTCCACGGAAAAACACGAATTGTGGTTCGCGCCTTTGACCAAATGGACGACAATGCTGACCGCCGAAAACTTGGCGTTTATCAACTCGGTTATCAGATATTAAAGGGCGAAACGCCGATTATTGATAAAAGAGAAACAATTTCTTTTGCGCGTCTACCCGATTCCAAAACCGTCAAAATAGTTTATGCCAAAGGAAGCAAATCGGGCGCGGCGGGTGAAACGATTTTTAATTATGTTGTTACCAACCAAGCCGGCGGCGATACGGCGCGTGAAGATTTTTTCGACGCAATTAATTTGGAAAATGGAAACTACGTTCTGCGCGTTTTCACGGCAGACTATTTTGGCAATCAAGCATCTGAAGATATAGAAATCACAATCGAAAACTGAAATTCCGTTGGTCCATTGTTGATTTGCGGTTAAAATTAAACTGGATTTACCCGAAAGATGAAACTATTTTGCTGCGAAGGTTAAAGGAAATGCTATGAAATTAAAAGTTTTAACACTGTTTTTTTGTTTGCTGTTCAGCAGTTTTGTTTTGGCAAGTGCTGAAAAAAATGAACCGAAAGCAATTCGCATAACGCCGCCCGCACCATTATTTACCGAAGTTGAGCGACGAATTGAATTAGCAAAACGCCGTGCGAAAGTCGCCGCAGCGATGTCTGACAACAGCATTATGATTTTGCTGAGCACCGAACCGAAAATCTACACGGGCGACATTGATTTTATGTATCGGCAGGAGAATAATCTCTATTATTTAACAAATCTGAAACAAAAAAACACTGCTTTGGTTTTGATAAAAGAAGGCGCAGAGACCAAAGAAATTTTATTTTTGCCAAAACGCAATCCCGCCGCCGAAACTTGGAGCGGCGCGATGTATTCGCGTAATGACGCAGAAAAAATTTCCGGTATTAAAACCATTACTGATGCCGCCGAATTGAACAATTTTCTGCAATCCGTGAAGGAAAAAAAGCCCTTTCCTTCAAAAGATTCGGCGATTTCAAATCCGACTAAAACCGAAAATATTTATCTTTTGCTGCCAATTAATTCTTTTGACAGCGATTCTAAACGTGAATTCCGAAAAGAAATTGATTTTGTAAGCAGTTTTGCCAAAGTTTCGGTTGATGAAAAAACAAGTAAATACAAGTATGAAACGACTAACGGCGACAAAATCGAAAATGCGCAGCCGATTTTTGCCGAACTTCGCCTGACAAAATCGCCGGTGGAAATAAAACTTCTCCAACACGCGATTGATATTACCATCGAAGCACTAATGCGTTCGATGGCAATGGTTGAACGGGCAAATTGGGAATACGAAGTTCAGGCGGAAGTTGAATATACTTTTCGGCGCAGAAACGCTGATTATTGGGGTTATCCGTCAATCGTCGGCTGCGGTCCGAACGCGACGACTCTGCATTATGAAGAAGCGCAAGGCAAAGTTGAAAAAGGCGATTTGATGTTAATGGACGTTGGCGCGGAATACGACCATTACACGGCGGACGTGACGCGCACATTTCCCGTCAATGGAAAATTTACCAAAGAACAAGCCGAAATATACAAAATTGTTTATGACGCACAGGAAGCGGCGGCAAAGGCAATAAAACCGGGCGCAAAATTTAATCAACCGAAACGGGCGGCGACGGAAACCATCGAACGCGGATTAGCCAGACTCGGATTGATAACCGAACTCGGCGCATTTGTTCCCAGCACTGTTCAGGAAGTGCCGGACGGAAAAGGCGGAAAACGGATTGTCGGAATTCCTCAATACGCGCTGTGGTTTATGCACGGCTGGGGACATTGGCTCGGAATGAATGTCCACGATGTCGGCGACTACGACAAGCCTTTTAAAGCGGGAATGGTTACAACGAATGAACCCGGCATTTATATTCGTGAAAACGCTCTGGATTATTTGCCCGACACGCCCGCGAATAAAGAATTTATTGCAAAAGTTCGTCCGGCATTTGAAAAATATAAAAACATCGGCGTTAGAATCGAAGACGATATGCTCGTTACCGATAAGGGCGTGGAATGGATGACGAAAGCATTACCGCGTTCTATCGCCGACATCGAAGCGTTTATGGCGAAAGCGTCGAAAGAGATGAATTACAGCCGTTTGCCGCCGACAAATCCGCGATTTGCTTTTTTGAGTTATAATAACGATTTGAGTTGGAAATCTTTTGCAGCCAATAATTTTTTGAGTGGAAAAACGATGCGGCGCGGCTGGATTTACTCTGAAAAAAGCGCGGCATATTCGGATTTGAACCACGCCGAACATTCACATGGCGAATAGATTTTAAATAAGCAGATGTCAGTTTGCGCTTAGATTACCGCGCCGGTTTCTGCGGTTTGTCAACTGGCTTTTGCCGACTGTTTTGACTTAAGGTTAGAAAAACTTAAGGCTGTCTAATTGAATTTAGGACGCGCTTGATTTGTCAAATAAAACAAAGACATCATCTTCGAGCAACGGAAATAATTTATTACCGCTTGTCATCGTCAATCCGAAATCGGCGGCAGGTTCGACCCAATCGCGCTGGGCGAACAACGCCAGCGATTTGCGGGCGCATTTCGGCGCGTTCAGCGTCGCCTTTACAAAAAAACCGGGCGACGGAATTGAGCTGGCAAAAAGAGCCGTCGAAACGGGCAGGAAATTTATCATCGCTTGCGGCGGCGACGGCACAATCAATGAAGTTGCCAACGGTATTTTGCAAACGGGCGAAACGGTTGAACTAGGCATTTTCCCGTCAGGAACAGGCGGCGATTTTCGGCGGACTTTGAGAATTCCTTCAACTGCGAGAGATGTGGCGAGAAGTTTGCGTGAAGGCGTTACAAAAACAATTGATGTCGGAAAAGTTACGTTTTTTAATCACGAAAGCGAGCAAGTTTCGCGTTATTTTCTGAATGTCTCATCATTCGGATTGAGCGCGGCAATCAACGAAAGAGTCAAATCTCAAAATATGTTCAAATGGCTGCCGGGCAATATGCTTAGCGGAAAGTCTAATTTCGCGTTTTCGACTTTACAAGAAGTTTTAGAAACGGAATTTATCACGGTTCGCGTCAAAATTGACGGCAATGACGAAAAAATTTTGAATACGATAAATTTCTGCGTGGCAAACGCACGCTATTTCGGCGGCGGAATGAAAATCGCCCCCGAAGCAAAGATAAATGACGGATTTTTGGACGTTATCAATATCGGCGACATCAAAACCGCGAAAATTTTATTAAATGCTTATAAACTTTATAACGGTTCGCATTTGAGTTTGGAAGAAGTTAAAAGCACTCTGGCGAAAAGAATCGAAGTCGCATCATTGAAAGAAAATCAGACAATTTTTATTGAAACCGACGGCGAATTGCCAGGCAAATTACCTGCAATTTATGAAATTATTCCTAATGCGTTAAAAATCCGAGTTCCTAACTAAAATGGTAAATGGTAAATGGTAAGTGGTTAATCGAGGTTTTTCGCCATTTACCATTTACCATTTACCATTTACTATTTACTATTATGAACAACTCTTTTGTCCAACTAATCATTGATGCCGCCGAATCACACGCCGATAAAAGGGCGATGGAAATCATCGGCGTTGAAGGCACGAAATATACTTTCGGCGAGATGCTCGACGCGATTCGGAGCATCGCTTTTCGGCTCGAAAAAGAAGGTATCGCGTTTGGCGATAGAGTTGCGCTGATTGGCGAAAACCATCCGCGTTGGGCAATTGCTTATTTCGGCATCCTTTATCGCGGCGCGGTTTGTGTACCGATTGACCCGCACGGCGAGATTGAAACAATCACGAATTTTCTCGAAAACTCGGAAGTTAAAATGGCGTTTATCGGTGAGGATTTTATTGACCATTTTCACAAGGTCGAAGAAAATCTCGGCAGAAAAATTCCCGTCGTCGTTTTACAAGACGCGGAATTAAATAACGGTTTTCAAAGTTTTTCCGATTGGGCAAGCACAAAACGTCCGCCGGATTTTGATAAACAAGCACCGCCCGCCAAACCCGAAGACATGGCGGTTTTGATTTACACTTCGGGAACGACCGGCACACCGAAAGGTGTTCCGCTGACACACGGCAACATTTATTATGAAACGCAGGGCTGTCAGGAAGTAATGAATGTTTCCGAAAACGAAGTTGTTTTGAGCGTTCTGCCGCTTTTTCACGTTTTCGCGCAGGTTATTAATTTATGGGTTATCGCCAGCATCGGCGCACGGGTTTGTTACGTCAAAGAACTCGCGCCCGCCGAACTTACACGAGCTTTTGAAACAAAGGAAATCACAATGCTGACGGGCGTTCCGCGCCTCTGGTATCTCTTCCACAAAAAGATTTTTGACGGCGTTGCCGCGCAATCCTTCTCTGTTCGCTGGCTCTTCGACAAAATGCTCAAATTTAACTTTTTCCTGCGCGAAAAGTTCAACATCAGTCTCGGCAAAAAGTTATTCGGCAAAGTTCACGAAGGTTTCGGCGGAAAACTCGCCATCACGATTTCCGCCGGTTCGCGCTTTGACGAAAAAATTGCCAAAGATTATTACGCGCTTGGTTTTACAATGATTCAAGGCTACGGTTTGACGGAAACCTGCGGCGCGGTTACGTCCACGCGATTTGAAAACAGTTCTGTCGGCTCAGTCGGCAAGGCGGTTAATTATGCCGAAATAAAACTCGGCGAACCAAACGACGACGGCGCGGGCGAAGTCTTGATAAAAGGCAAAATGGTTTTTAGCGGTTATTATAAAAATCCCGAAGCAACCGAAGGCGCGTTCACCGAAGACGGCTGGTTTAAGTCCGGCGATTTGGGGAAAATTGACGAAAACGGCGACCTTTTTATCGTCGGACGTTCAAAGGATGTGATTGTTTTGCCGAACGGAAAAAACATTCACCCCGAAGATTTGGAAGTTCATTACGCGAAAACGCCGTTAGTTGAAGAAATCTGCATTCTCGGCGTGAAGGATGAAAATTCGGCAATGGCTGGCGCGGAAAAACTGATTGCCATCGCCGTGCCTGATTTTGCTTATTTGAAACAAAATAGTATCGCCAATTCGCGCGAAGCGATTCGCCACGAGCTTGATTCCTTGGGTCGCTCGCTGCCCGAATATCAGCGCGTCAGAGATTACGTCGTGCGTTCCGAACCGCTTCCGCGCACGGCGACGCGTAAAATCAAACGCTTTCAGCTGCAAAAGGAAATCGCCGAAAACGGTTATGACAACAAGTCTTCGCCCGACAAAAAGCGGCGGGAATTTACCGACCAAGACAACGCGATGCTCGATTCAAACGTCGGCAAATCTCTCATCAAAGCCATTAAGCAGAACACAAAAGACGTTGAAAAAATTCATCCAGAAATGAGTCTTGAAATTGATTTGGGACTCGATTCACTTTCGCGGGCGGAAATTTTCGCCGCGCTTGAGCAAAACTTTAATATCGAATTTGATTCGGACAAAGCCGCCAACGCCTTAACCGTCGGCGAAGTCATCAAACTGACGCAGGAATACACGGGAAGCGCAAACGCGGAAATTGTCGCCGCCGATTTTGATTGGGGCGATATTGTCAGAAACGCCGAAGCGGGCGAAAATCTGCCCGAAATTCAAATTATTTTGAATAAATCCGCTTTTTCAAATTGGATTGTCTTTTCCGCCTTCAAATTCTTTAATTTTATTTTCAAAATCTTTTTGAGTTTGGAAGTTTCGGGACTCGAAGAACTCAAAAAGATAAAACGTCCCTTTTTGATTTGCCCGAATCATCAAAGCTACATTGACCCGTTTGTCGTTTCCTCAAACTTTGACTACGAAATATTTACAAATTCCTTCGCCGTCGGCGCAACCGAATTTTTCCAAAGTTCGTTTATGAAATCCATCGCCAGATTATTAAATACTGTTCCGATTGACCCCGACGCGCAATTGCTGAAAGCGATGAAAGCGGGCGCAGTCGGCTTAAAACACGGTAAAATTCTCAACATCTTTCCCGAAGGTGAACGCGCTTTTGACGGCGAACTCCACAGCTTCAAAAAAGGCGCGGCGATTCTGGCAGCCGAACTCGATTTACCGATTGTTCCCGTTGCGCTTGACGGTTTATACAAAGTTTGGGCGCGTGATTCCAATAAAATAAGTTTAGCGAAAGTAAAGGTTCGTTTCGGCAAACCTTTTTACGCCAAAGATGTAATTGACGCGAAAATGGAAGACGAAGCGAAATATGAAGCCGTAACCGCATATTTGAAAGCGGAAATCGCAGCAATGATTGACGAAATGCGTAAATAATTTATGACAAACAAACTCTTTTACGGCGACAATCTCAATGTTTTGCAACGTTCGTCCGCGACGAAATAGTTAAACTTTGCTATATTGACTTGCCGTTTATTGAAGACAAACAATTTGGTATAATCAAGCAGTTATGACAGATATACAATATATTTCAGACGCAAACGGCAATCCGGTCGGTGTTATTGTACCGATAGAAATTTGGCACGAAATTGAATCGGAAAAGGAAACCGCATATTTGTTAAAAAGCGAAGCGATGAAAAAGCGTTTATTGGAAGCTAAAGAACGAAAAGAAGGAATTGGTTTTGAGGAAGCCTGTGAGAAACTTGGAGTTTGACATTGCGGCATTTGAAGATTTGGCTTGGTGGATAAAACAAGACCGCGCCAAAGCCTTACGCATTGTCAGTTTGGTTAAAGAAATAGAGCGCGAACCATTCGCTGGCATCGGCAAACCCGAACCGCTCAAACACGAATTTGCCGGTTGCTGGTCAAGACGCATTGATAAAGAACACCGCCTTGTCTATCAAGTTACCAAAGACAAAATCAGAATACTTGCTTGTCGTTATCATTATTGAAATTTTGGAGATGATTGAATAAACAATCTCTTTTACGGCGACAATCTCGATGTTTTGCGGCGATTCGTCCGCGATGAAACAGTTAAACTTTGCTACATTGACCCGCCGCCGAATTCCAAGCGCAACTACAATCAATTTACAACAACATCGGCGGTGAAGACCGCGCACAGGCGCAAGCCTTTACCGATACGTGGACGTGGGACGACCACGCCAACATTTGTTTCGACGAGATTCTGACGAATAAAAACGGCGTGCAGACGCAGCAGTCAATCGCGCTGATAAAGGGTTTGGAGAAAGTTTTGGGCAAAGGCGCGTTGTTCGCCTATCTGGTTTCGATGACCATCCGCATCGCCGAGATTCACCGCGCGCTTAGACAGAAAGATTTGTTTCGTTGATAATTGATTTATGCAACTCGTCGGCACACGCGCCAAACCTTTTATTAAATGGGCTGGCGGCAAAACACAGCTTTTGCCCGAAATTCAAGCGCGCCTGCCTTTTGAAATCGGCGTCGGACGAATCAAACGCTACATTGAACCTTTCATCGGCGGCGGCGCGGTTTTCTTCAGCTTCGCGCAATTTTACAACCTCGAAGAAATAATCATCTCCGACATCAACACCGAATTACTAATCGTTTACAAAACCGTTAAAGAAGATGTCGAAGGCTTGATTGAACAACTCAACCGACTCAAGAAAAGATTCTTTTCAAACGCGGAACGCGAAACTTTCTTTTACGAACAGCGCGATTTGTTCAACCGCAATGTTTCGGAAATAAAACTTACGCATTTTCGCGCCAATTGGATTCCGCGAGCGGCGCAGTTTATTTTCTTAAACCGCACCTGCTTTAACGGCTTTTATCGCACAAATTCTAAATGAAAATTTTAACTACACCTTGGAAAAATGATTTTTTGGATTTAGTTGCCGGCTCAGAGCAATCTATTAAAATCACTTCACCATTTGTAAAAGCGAATATTTGTCGTGAATTAGTTAGCGTCAAAAAGCAAACTGTCGAGGTAGAACTTTTGACATCGTTTAAGTTACCAAGCATTTATTCAGGTTCACTCGATTTATCAGCGTTGGAATTAATTATATCTAACAATGGGCGAATTAAAAACTTTCCTAAACTTCACTCGAAAATCTATTTGTTTGACGAAAAACAAGCTGTCATCACATCCGGCAATCTAACCAACGGAGGCTTATTAAGAAATTATGAGTATGGTATTTTGACTGATGAACCAAATACCATAAAAGAAATTTGCAGCGATTTTAAGAATCTATGGAATGGTGAAAATACGGGAAGCGTTCGACAAACTGATATTGATTCAGTAAAAGACATACTGAATCAATTGCCGAAAATCGAAACAATAAAATTCCCGACTTTTTCAATTGACGCTGATTCGCCTGAACAAAACTTTGAAGTCTTGGAGATTTCCAACGATGCCGTAAGAAATACGTTAAGCGGATGGAAACTTGAAGTTTTCAATTGTTTGGACAAAATTAACAATCAAAATTTCACTCTTAACGACATTTACAGTTATGAAAAGCATTTAGAAAAGATTTATCCAACTAATCGAAACATTAAGGACAAAATAAGACAACAATTACAATACCTACGAGATTTAGGATTAGTGGAATTTTTGGGAGCAGGAAATTATAGGAAACTTTGGAAATGAAAAATCAGATTTTGAGAAGGAAAAGCAATTATGACAAATTTGCTCTGAACTTAGAAAACAGCAAAGCGAAATTGTCTACTCTAGATAAAAACTCCAGCGAATATAATAAATTACTCAAAAAGGTTATATCTGATACGATTTCTGTAAAAGGTCATGCTTTTTGCTTAGATAATGAAAATGAACGTAGGAAACTCTCAAACATAATTTATAAACTTTGGGTTGAAATAGAAACATCAACTTCATAAGTTTTTGAGAAATATTTGAATAAACGATTGTAAATTCCAGCAAGTTTCCGGTTCAGTTGACGAAAAATTACAGACTTGTGATTTTAAGAAAAAGCAGTATCAAAAGTTGTTTTTACGTGCCAACATTCAAGTCGAATATATTTATTTACTGAGCGATTGGTTCAAACATCCGAGCTATAAAGATGTTTTGGATTACATAATCAGCGTTGGTTGTCATTTTTATTTTGAGTATGTGCCTTTAACGCAATTAGGTTTGCCCGTGCCGCCCGTCGAAGATATTATTATTGAAAAATAGATTTCTGTTTGAAACGCCGCTGGATTGGAATGGATATTACTTATCAAAGCGTCGCGCTGATTTTGAAACGCCTCAAGGACAGCGAAGGTCAGGCGGCGGTTGATGCGCTGATTCATAAAAAAGACGACCGCGTTCGCAAAGAGTTTGAAAAATGGGCGATTCTCACTTATTCGGACAATCGCGCCGTGATTAACGAAAAGAAAGGCGCGGACAAAGGCATTGACGGCGTTGCCTACACGCGCAAATCCGCAACGGAAGTTTTGCCCGTCATCATTTCGGTCAAGTCGGGCAAAATCGGGCGCAAGGAAATGGGCGAGATGCGCGGCACAATCGAACGCGAAAATGCCGCCGCCGGAATTATGATTACGCGCAATGAACCGACCGCGCCGATGATACAGGAAGCGAAAGCCGCCGGTCAATTCAAACCGGAAAACTTTTCTGCGTTTGATAGATTGCAAATCGTTACCGTGCAGGAAATTCTCGACGGCGCGAAAATGAATCTGCCGCTGATGGAAGAAGTTGCGAAACGGGCGCGGAAGGCGAAAGTTGAAAAATCACAAATTACGCTTGGCTTTGATGAAAGATAAAATTTTCTAATTTAATCTAAGTCTATTCATGAGAAAACAGTTGCCAGTCGGGCAATTGTTAGCAAATAAATTAATCGCTGCTCACTTTTTATTTGCAAGAAACAAACTCATTAACCGTTCATTTTCCAAACTTTCAATAGTTGAGGAAAATTTATGAAAAACAACATCTATAAAATCGTTCTTCTTTCGGTAGCTTTAGTTCTTTTCGCCGCTGCGCTTTATGTTTATCGCCCGAATCAAAATAAATTAACGCGTATCACGGTTATCGGCGATTCGCAGACGAAAGTCGCGCCCGATACTGCGGTCATTACTTTTTCAGTCGTTACCCAAAACAAACAGGCTCTGGACGCTCAACAAGAAAATGCCCGCAAAAGCGAAGCGGTCAAAATCGCAGTCGAAGCAGTTACACAAAACGCCAAATCCGAAATCAAGACCAGCGATTACAGTTTGAATCCCGAACGGGATTATTATTCAGGCAAAATGCCGAAAATTCTCGGTTATGAAGTCAAAAATACTGTTTCCGTTTCGATTAGCGATTTAAATCAAGTCGGCGCGGTGATTGATGCGGCGACAAAAGCAGGCGCGAACAGCGTCGAAGGAATCTCGTTTATTGTGGGAGAAACAAGTCCGGCGCAAGGCGATGCTTTGGCTTTAGCGACCAAACAAGCACTGGCAAAAGCCGAAGCTATCGCACAATCTTTAAACGGAAAAATCGCCCGCGTCGTCGAATCAACCGAAGGCGGCGTGCCGTTTCAACCACTTTCTTCTGATAATAATTATGCAATGATGAATTCAAATATGATGTCGGCGGCAAAATCTACTTATACAACGCCGGTTCAAGCTGGTTCGCTCAATGTGCGTTCGCAGATTGTTTTAGTTGTTGAGGTTGAAATTCAAAATTAGCTTGTAATCATTCCAAAATTGCGCGAAAATAAGGCTAAACCATTTTAGCCTTTTATTTTGAGAGAAATTATGAGAAATATCCGACCAAAAAATCTTTTATTCCTTTTTCTGACAATCGTGTTGTGCCAAGTTTCGCTGCTGGCACAAGTGGCGCAGCCGCAAACCGAACTTGCCAAATATATCACGGATAATTACACCAAACGCGAGGTGTCGATTCTGATGCGCGACGGCGTGAAACTTTTTACTTCGATTTATGAGCCGAAAAACAAATCGGCAAAATATCCGATTTTGTTGAATCGCACACCTTACACCGTTTCGCCTTACGGCGCGGGCAAATTCAAAACTTCGTTAGGTCCCGACGAGCTTTTTGCGCGTGAAGGTTATATTTTTGTTTATCAGGATGTGCGCGGACGCTGGATGTCGGAAGGTAAATTTGAAAATATTCGTCCCGATATTAAAAATACGAAACCGAGCGAGATTGACGAATCAACCGACACTTTCGATACGATTGATTGGCTGGTTAAAAATGTGGCGAATAATAACGGAAAAGTCGGAACTTACGGTATTTCGTATCCGGGCTTCTACACTTCGGCAGGTTCGATTGATTCGCATCCCGCGCTTAAAGCCTGCTCGCCGCAAGCACCTGTTTCCGATTGGTTTCACGGCGACGATATGCACCACAACGGCGCGTTGTTTCTGGCGCAAAACTATGCATTTTTCAGCAATTTCGGTCAACCGCGCCCGACACCAACGGACAAGGGCGATTATCTGAAAAAATGGACGGGACGCGATACCGAAGACGGCTATGATTATTTCAAACAGCTTGGCGGACTTAAAGAAACTGCCGACAGTTATGAAAAAGGTTTGGGAATCCGCATCAAATTCTGGGACGAAATGATGGCGCATCCGAATTATGACCAATACTGGAAAGACCGCAACATTCTGCCGAAACTGCAAAATATCAAATGCGCGACAATGACCGTCGGCGGTTGGTTTGACAACGAGGATTTATACGGCGCGCTGAAAACTTATCAGCACATCGAACGCCAAAATCCGGGAATTTACAATGTTCTCGTCGTCGGACCTTGGTTTCACGGCGGCTGGGCGCGTTCGGAAGGCGATTGGCTCGGCACGGCTTATTTCGGACAGAAAACTGCCGAATACTATCGGAATAATATGGAACTTCCCTTTTTCAATCATTTTTTGAAGGATAAAGGCGACATTTCCAAAATTAACGAAGTTAATCTTTTTGACACCGGTTCGCACGAATGGAAGGCTTTTGAAAATTACGAACCGACAAACGGCACGGACACGGCTTTGTATTTAACCGATAATGGCGGTCTTTCATTTGAATTACCGAAAACACAGAATGGTTTTAATGAATATGTTTCCGACCCGTCGAAACCTGTTCCATACACGCAAAAAATCACGTCAAATTATCCGCGTGATTTTATGACGGAAGACCAGCGTTTTGCTTCTACTCGTCCCGATGTCCTGGTTTATCAAACCGCACCTTTGACCAAAGACATAACGGTTGCGGGCGACATCAAGCCGTATCTGTTCATCTCGTCAAGCGGCACGGATTCGGATTTTATCGTGAAATTGATTGATGTATTTCCCGATGATTACAAATATCCAACGACCGGAAAAACTTTGCCAAACGGACAACCAGAAAGAGTAAAGCCGCCGGAAAACTCCGCTTTTTCGGTGTTTCAGCCGGGCGGTTATCAAATGCTTCTGCGCGGCGAACCGTTTCCGGCGCGTTTCCGCAACAGTTTTGAAAAGCCCGAACCTTTGAAGCCAAATGAAGTAACCAAAATCGAATATACAATGCCGGGCATCGCGCACACTTTTAAAAAAGGTCATCGGATAATGGTGCAGATTCAAAGCACTTGGTTTCCGCTCCTCGCACGAAATCCGCAAAAATTTATGCCGAATTACAAACTGGCAACTCAATTCGATTTCCAAAAAGCGACCGAAAGAGTTTATTTTGGCGGCGCAAACGCTTCGATGATTGTTTTGCCGATAACAAAATGATAATTTCAAGTTTCAAATTCCAGATACCAAATGATAAATTTAACTTTGGTATCTGGAATCTGGAATCTTGAATATGAAATTTGGAACAATTATATGCCATCAACTACAATTGTCAGCGGTATTTTACTAATTTTAATCGGAATTGCCGGTTATATTTTCAGCATCTTTGACGGAAACACAAGTTTGACCGCGCTGATTCCGGCGGCGTTTGGTTTTTTGTTAGTGATTCTCGGAATTATTGCCACCTCGAGCGAAGATTTGCGAAAACATCTGATGCACACGGCTGTTATTGTCGGAGTTATAGGTTTCCTGATTCCGACGGCGCGGCTGATTTCGCAAATGAACAATCTCAAAATTTCGCTGGCAGTTCTGTCGCAGGCGTTAATGGCTTTAGTTTGCCTGTTTTATGTAATTTTGAGCATCCAATCCTTTGTAAACGCACGGCGAAATCGTGAAAGTATATAAAATTAATCCACGGAATTGATTTGTTTTCGGTTGAATGACGTTTAATTCAAATGCGGCAGAATAGTTTTAACAGACAAACCGTTTTCCAATTTTTTTGCTTTAATGGTGCCGCCGTGCGCGTGAACGGCGCGTTCCGCAATCGCCAAGCCTAAACCGATGCCGCCGGTTTTTCGCTCCCGCGCCGTGTGAACACGGTAAAACGGGCGAAACAATTTTTCCAACTCTTCTTCGGGAACGCCGATTCCATAATCTCTGACAATAACGACGACATTTTTATCTTCTTTTTTGAGTGAAACTTCAACCGTCGTTTCATCTTTTGAGTATTTCACCGCATTTCGCAAAACATTTTCAATCGCGCTTCTCAGCAGATTTTCATTGCCGAAAACCTTCACTGTGTCTTTTTGCAGAATTTTTACGGATTTGCCGTTCGCCTGCGCTTCAAAATCAGCATCGGCGACGATTTGTTCAACTATTTTGGTCAAATTTACTTCACTTTTTTCAAAATTTTCCGAGCCGGTTTCGAGTTTGGAAAGAACTAAAAGACGCGAAATCATTTCATTTAAGCGTTGCGACTCGGTTTCGAGTCTTTCCAGTAAAGGTTTTGTTTCGGCATTGGCTTTTGCACGGGCAAGTTCCAGAGCGACATTCATCCGCGCCAGCGGAGAACGCAATTCGTGCGAGATGTCCTGTGTCAAACGCTTTTCCGATGAAACTAAAGATTCAATGCGCTCTGCCATCTCGTCAAAATCCTGAGCTAATTTGGCAACTTCGTCGTGTCTCGTGCCGATTTGTGAAGCAACCCGCGTTTGCAAATCTCCATCAGCGAGTTTTTGAGTTGCTTTACGAAGTTTGACAATCGGCGAAGACATATACCTTGCCAAACCGTAACAAACCAAACCGGCAGTCAATACGACAGCAAGAATTTGCAGAATGCGATTACGCAGTTCCGATAAAAGCGGAGTTTGCTGCGGGCGTTTAAATTGAATAATATAAACATAATCTTCGCCGTCTTTTAGTCGCAGTTTTATAGCCGCAATCGTTTGTTCAGGCAATCGTATAAATTCAATATTGTCGCTTTGCAAAGCTGCATCAAACAAACTTCGGGCTTCCGATGAAATTTCATTTCCAGCAATACGGCGACCATTTTTGTCATAAAATCCGACGCTGTTTATACGTTCCGTAGCTTCGGTTCGGCTCAAGTATTCTTCCAAACCTTTTTGACCTTCATTTTCGTAAATCTGCACCGCTGTTGCCGAATTCGTGGAAACAAGTTCACCGACAAAAATTTGCCATTGCCGCACTAAAGGCTCGCTTTGTGTTGACCAGTTGACAACTGTGAGAACGGCAACAACCAAAGCAATCGCCAGCCAAAACCAGAGGAAAATTTTTAAGAATAAACTCATTTTCAGTTATTAGCTATCAGTCAGCAGTTGGCAGTGAACAAAATTGATAACGCTAACTGCTGGCTGTATAAATGTATCCAACGGAACGAATTGTCTTAATTCTTTCATCGTCGTTTTCTCGATTTCCCAATTTCCTTCGTAAATTGCTGATGTGCATATCTAAACTTCTGTCATATGGGGAAAGTTTTCTTTCCAAAACCTTTTCGCTCAAATCTTCTTTGTTAACTACTTTACCGGCTTTATTAAGCAAGGCGACGAGCAAATCGAACTCAACTCCCGTTAATCCTAAATCTTCACCGTCTTTTTTGGCGGAACGTCCCGAAATTGAAACTTCAATATCGTCCACCTGCAATTTATCGCTTTCGGCTTGTATAATTTCTTCCGACATCTTGACGCGGCGCAAAATCGCCCGCAAACGCGCGACAAGCTCGCGCGGATTAAACGGTTTCGGCAGATAATCGTCCGCGCCGATTTCCAGTCCAACGATGCGTTCCATATCGTCGCCGCGTGCCGTCAACATCAAAACCGGAATCTTTGATGTTTTGCGGAGTTCGCGCAAAACGTCAAAGCCATTCATCTTTGGCAGCATTACATCTAAAATGGCTAATTCGTATTCGCCGTTCAAGGCTTTTTGCAAACCGCTCTCGCCATCATGAATCGCCTCCGTTTCAAAACCTTCAACTGTCAGATATTCCGCAACGAGTTCGCAAAGTTCCTCGTCGTCATCTATTAAAAGTATTTTACTCATAACCATTTTGATTTTACGTCAAAAATTCTTCTTTTGCCCAAATTTTTACATTTCTTTACATTATTTCCGGCGAAGTCTTTTCCCTTATTTGCTTTTACCGCAGATTTTTCGTTAAATCACAAGTAATTATGCCGACGACGATTAAACAAGTAGAAGATATGGAAAACGGAAATGTAATTTTGCGCGTTGCTGGTTCGATGGAATTTGAAGATGCCGTTTTGCTGGAAAAAATCGCTCTTGAAATGCGCTCGGAACTCGACAAAAACTTAACGATTGACCTTGCCGATTTGAACTTTTTAGACAGTGAAAGCGCGCCGATTTTGAAACGTATCCAACACGAACACGGTTTTACTATTCAAGGACTTGAAATTTTTCTGCAAACAGTCGTAAATGAAACGGAGAAACGCAAAGATTAATTTATGACTGGTTTTTTCGCAAAGTTGTTCGTCTAACCTTTTCACCCGACAGAGTAAAAAATGAAGATTGAGAAAATAGCTGAAATTTTAAACGAAAAATTTGTTGGCGAAGGCGAAACGGAAATTTTCGGCGCGGCAAGTTTGGAAAACGCCCGAACGGGCGAAATATCGTTTGTTGAAAAAGCGGAATTTTCAGAATCAGCGCAAAATACGAAAGCGTCGTGTTTAATCATTCCCGAAAATTTTAACGCGCCGCTTCCCTGTTCATATTTCAAAGTCAAAAATCCAAAAATCGCTTTTGCGAAAATTGCCGAAATTCTGCATCAACCAAAAAAACAGTCCGGAATTCATTCAACCGCACAAATTGTGAAAACAGCCAAAATCGGAAAGGAAGTTTTTATTGGCGCATTTTCCGTTATTGGCGAAAATACGGAAATCGGCGATAATACTCAAATTTTTGAAAATGTGAAAATCGCCGAAAACACAAAAATCGGTGCAGATTGCTTTATTTTCCCAAATGTCGTCATTTATGAAAATGTTTCAATCGGGAATAATGTCAAACTTCACGCCGGAGTTGTCGTCGGCGCAGACGGTTTCGGCTTTGTGCGCGATGCCGAAAGATATATAAAATTTCCGCAAATCGGCTCGGTGGTCATTGAAGATGAAGTCGAAATCGGCGCAAATTCCTGTATTGACCGAGGCGCGTTGGGCGAAACACGCATCGGCAAAGGCACGAAAATTGACAATTTAGTGCAAATCGGACACAACGTCCAAATTGGTAAAAGAGTTGTTATCGCGGCGCAGACCGGAATTTCGGGAAGCACAATTATCGAAGACGATTGCGTAATCGGCGGGCAAGTCGGCTTCGGCGACCACGCAACGGTGAAAAGCGGCGCGATTATCGGTTCAAAAGCCGGAATTCTGCCCGGCAAAATTGTCCGCCAAGGTGTCTGGTGGGGCGTTCCCGTTCAACCGCTCGACGAATATAAACGGCAAAACGCTTACGTTAAATCTTTGCCTAGAATGCGCGAAGAAATTAAGGTACTAAAAAAGCAAGTCGCAGCATTAGAAGTTAAGAAAACAGCAAAAAAGTGATTAAATTCCCAGATATTGCCGCAATGTTCGATCTTATTTTCTCTTAACAATCACAAGCGTAATATCATCGTTGGCAGGAGCGGTTTGCGTGAAGGAAGAAAGCGCGGATTCGATTTTATCGCGCAAACCGGAAGCGGAAGCATTCAGATTTTTACTAACAACTTGGGTAAGTCTTTCCATTCCGAATTCTTCGTCCTTCAGATTAACCGCCTCAGATACGCCGTCGGAATAAATTACAAGCGCATCGCCCGATTTAATTTCGAGTTGTCCGACTTCATATTCAGCCATCGGCATAATACCGAGCGGAAAACCGCCTGAGGCAAGTTGTTCAACTGTGCCGTCGGCACACCCGAAAAGAGGCGGATTATGACCGGCGTTGATATAGTTGACGATGCCGGTTTGCGGGTCTAGTTCGGCAGCAAATAGCGTTATAAAACGATTTGTCGGAGTATTTTCCACCAGATATTCATTAACCGATTTCACCATTTGGTGAAGAGACGTTTTCGCCGCCACCTGCGCATGAATCGCCGCGTGAAGGCTGGACATCAAAAGCGCGGCGGCAGTTCCTTTACCTGAAACATCGCCGAGCGCAATCAGCATTTTTTCGTCGTGTTGCGAAATGAAATCGTAATAATCACCGCCAATTTCGTAACAGGAAAACGAAATTCCCTGAAATTCGTAATCGTCCATCACGGGCGGGGCTGATGGTTGAAAGCGTTGCTGGATTTCGGTGGCAAGTTCGAGTTCGCGTTCCATTCGCTCGCGTTCAATGCGTTCTTCGAGCAGCCGCGCATTTTCTACGCGAATCGAAGCAACGGAAGCCAAAGTCGTCAAAATATTAAGATGTTCTTCGGTAAAAGTTGATTTGTCGGTTGGCGAATCAGCATAAATAATACCGAAAACTTCCGTTTCGGAAACGCTTAAAGGCACGGCTAAAACCGAGCGAATGCCAAGCAGAGCCATCGTTTGGCTGGCATAGCGCGGGTCGTGTTGGGCATCGGCGGTCAAAACGGATTTACCTTTTTCCATTACCTCGTCCATCACGGTGCGGCTGATGCGAACTTCTTCAATTTTTTCGTCTTTACCGCGCAGACGCGCAACCGTAATTTTCATTCCGCCTTCTTCGGCTACATCGCGGAGCATTATTACGCATCGTTCGGCGGGAACGGCTTCAAATACAAGCGAAGCTACTTGATTTAAGGTATCGTCCAAACCGCTCGAAGATAAAAGCGCAACGCCGACTTTGCTGATTAGACCGAGCAATTCGTTCCGGGTTGAAAATTGCGATTCGAGAATTTCCGCCGTCGAACTTCTGCCACGCGCCAGCGAAATTGTCAGTGAAGGGTCAAGAGCCTGTGTGTTGTCGGAGATAAAAGTTGTGTTTTTGCTTTCCTTCAGACGTTCATCTTCAAAAATTATCGTCGTTTCGCCGATTTGAATTTCGCCGCCCGATATCAACGGAATAGGCAACGACACCGCCAAACCGTTGTAGCGAGTGCCGTTTGCCGAACCTAAATCCTGCAGCCAATAGGCATCGCCTTCTTTTCTGACTTCGGCGTGAAGCCGCGACGCAAAAGCATCGGGAATGCAAATATCGCTTCGTGCCGACCGACCGATGGTTACACGAAGGCGCGAAATCGGAAATTGTTCCGGTTGACGGTCGGCGGTTTTAATGATTAGTTGGGGCATATATTCAATTACGAATTAAAAATTACGAATTACAAGAACCTTTCTTTTTTAACACGCAATTTGTAACTCATAATTTTTAATTCGTAATTATTTTTTTTTGTCGTCCATAAACTACCACAGTTTCGGCGAGAAAATCGTGTAGAGCGCGTCCTTTTTGATTTAACACCGGAATTATAAAACCCAAGCCAAAAATGATAAAACTCAACGGATAACCGATTAAATGGCGCACGAGAAGCGAGCCGAATGACGGCGCAGTTCCGTTTATTTTAACAATTTTCAAACCCGTCAGTATTTTACCGACGCTTTGTCCGGTGAACAGCGGCAAAATTAAAAAATTCGTTAAAGCGAAAAGAATAATAATCAGCCCGGCGGGGCTGCTGATCTGGCTGTTAAGAAGTTTTGCCGGTTCAATTCCCATGAGTCTGCCGATAATCAAACTCGAAACCGGAATTGAAACAAACAGGATATAATCAATTAAAAATGCACCGCAACGCAATAGAAACGGAGCTTTCAATTGTTCAGCATCAAATTTTACGATTACTTCTTCGTTTAGAATTCTTTTGGCAGGAACAAGTCTGTCAGCACGCGCACTCATAATAAAATTCTCTTCAAAACCAGTTAAAGTAAAAATCATCCGATAATAAAATGCAAGGTCGTATCGCCTAGTTTTAATTTATCGCCGTTGGTCAAAGTGTATGGTTTATGGGGCAGAAGCCGCACGGTTTCGTTGACGACGGGCAGAACAGTCGTTCCGTTGGAGGAGCCTAAATCTTCAATCATAAATTGATTGCCATCACGCCGGATGCAAGCATGGCGGCGCGAGATTTTTGTTTGCGGGTCGTATTTCGACAAATCCACTTCGGGAAAGATATTCGACATCGGGTCGCGTCTGCCTAGCAAATTTTCGTCTTTTTCAATTCGATAAGCCGGCGTTTCGAGTTCATTTGTGCCGATAATCAGCAGTTGCGCGGTTACTGGCTGAGGAGCATAATTTTCGCTGCTCACACCGCGCTGTGCAAGCGGTTGTTTCGCCCCGCAAAAAGCGCAAAACATATCGGTAGCGACAATTTTTTGCCCGCAGAAGCCGCAAAAAACGAGTTGGTCAGACAATCCGACCGAAACGGGGGTTTCCTTAATGCCGAACGTAACTTTATGAGCATTAAGATTTGCCAGATGGTCTTCAAGAGCTTGACGCATTTCCGCGGCTGATTTAAAACGCATTTCGGCATTGTATTCCACAGACCGCATTAAAATTTTTTCCATCTGGTCGGACAACTGCGGATTTATCTGGCGCGGACGCGGGTGTTTTTGAAAATCGAAAATCAGAAGCGGATTACTCTGTGGGTCTGCGCCTGTCAATAGATGAAACATCGTCGAGCCAAGACTGTAAATATCGGAACGCGGTTCAACATTCCCGCTGAAAAGTTCAGGCGGAGCATAACCCATTGTCCCGACTGCTGTTACACCTTTTTCTTCTTTGTTTATCCAACGCGCGATTCCAAAATCAATCAGCATGGCACGTCCCGTATTACCGTCAATCATAATATTGGCGGGCTTCAAATCTCGATAAACAATCGGCGGCTGACGATTGTGCAGATAATCTAAAACGTCGGCAATCTGGATTGCCCACTCGGTAACATCTTTTTCATTTATTCTGCCTTCGTCCGCGGAACGCAGCCGCGAAGCCAAATCTCCGCCGGTAATATATTTCATCACGAGATAAAATCTGGCTTCTTTCTCGTCAAAGAAATAATCATAAATAGTCGGAATTGATTGGTGTTCGAGCGAAGTCAAAAGCAAGGATTCACGTTTAAAGTCATTGACGGCTTTATCCTGCTGTTCTTCTTCGATATAAGATTGCACCATTTCCTTGACGGCTCGCAGAACGCCGCCGAGATTTTTGTCGCTGGCGATATAAACCGCGCCCATCCCGCCGCCGCCGATTTTACGGACAATTTCATAACGTCCGTTCAAAATCGTGCCTTCGTCCAAAGGCTTTAATTTCGCTCTACTTTTACCGTCCGTGTCGCCGATGCCGACGTTTGGGGTTGTATTGGAATGGCTTTTCTTTTTCTGTGATTGGTCTTGAATCTCACCTTTCGCCTGCGGTTTTTCTGCTAATTTTACCGCCGCCGCTTGCCCGGACGAAGATTCTGCAGCCTCATCCTGCGCTTCTTCACTTTCCATTATTCTCACCGAATCGAAAAGCGGCGGCGGGCACGGGCTTTCGGGAAGTTCCTCGACGGGTTTTGCAATAGAGTTTTCCGCAACAACGGCTTTTTCATCTTTTATTGTTTGCGGCATTATTTCTTCTTTGTTTGATTGGAAACTTTCAGAATTATTTTCGGCTGTTTTATTTTTTTCAGAATCGGCGGGTATATGTGGAATTGTTGCAATAAAATCATCTTTATTCGTTTCCGTCGAAACTTCATCAGACGAATTTACAGTTTCCTCAGCCGTTAATTTTTCTTTGATTTCCGATTCTTCGTAGGACATCAGCGAAGATTCGGTTTCTAAATTAAATCTCTCGGCAATTTTAACGTCGCTTAACTCTTCGGGATGTTCGCCGCTTTCAGAGTCAGAGGTTTTGGTTTCGATTGGCGAAGCATTTTCCGCCTCACCTTTTTCTTCGGCTACGATGACATTTGGTGTTTCTGCTTCTTGATTTTCCGACTCGATTTCGGCAATCGGTTCTAAATCAATTTTTGCCGGCAAATCTTCTTCAATTGTTTTTTCAAACTCTTCCGGCAAACTGACACTTTTACTCTCAGAAACAGAATTTGCGGAAATTTTACTTTCAAAATCTTCGGCTGTAATTCCCACTGATTCGGCAGTTTGTGCGAAATTCTCCAACGTGCTGACTTGTGAGTAATCCTTTGTTTTATTTTTGATTAAACCTTTATCTTCGATACTGGCTTCAGTTTCCGCCATTTTATATTCCTCTGGGTTTGCTTGCGCGGAAACTTCATCGGCAATCTGTTTTTCAGTTTCCGGGCGCGGCATTAAAATCGTGCTGATAAACAAATCGTCATCATCATTTTCAACGCCGACAGGTTGCAGAGAAATTCCGCAATAAGGGCAAAAACCATCAATTTTGGCGACTTCCGAGCCGCATTCTGGACAATAAGCCATTTTTTTATATTGCTTTCCGCTGAAAAACTTCGGAATTGGTAAAAAATTTAATCATTTGTATAAAATCTTAGAAACGTTTTCCCGACTATTATCTCATCACCGTCGTTGAGCAGTTGTGAATTTCCTGGTATCAAACGCCGTCCGCGATTGACGAAGGTTCCGTTGGTTGAGCCTAAATCCTCAATCATATATTTGCCTTTATGGTTAATAATGCGGGCGTGCCGCCGCGAAACCTTTGCTTCCGGGTCGTGCGAATCTAAATCAACATCCGGAAAAACTCCGTTATCCGCGTCCCAACGCCCGATATACGATTCATCGGAAGCGATCATAAATTCCGTTCCGAGCGATTCGCCGCGTTCAATTACCAGTGTCGCGTGAATGCTTTTATTTATCGGCTGTTCATCATTTTTAAATGCTTCTTCACTAACTTTCGGCTTTTCATAAATAGGCGGAATCCCGACCGATGTTACGTTTGCCGATTGATAGTTGGGAATATCGGAAACTTGTGGTTGAAAGTTCGGTTGTTCACTTTCCGATTGTTTGTCCACTACGTCGCCGCACTCATCACAGTATTGCGAACTATCGAGATTGTCCGTCCCGCAAATCTGACACTTTATCATTTTTGTTTTACCTTTCGATTATTTGAAATGAATACCCTCTTACATTTTAACTTGTAAATCTCTGTTCGTAAATCATAAATTGTGAAGAATCATTCCCCAACAGTCAATAATTCGGATTTTTAAGCAAAAAATCCGATATTTCTTAAATTACCAATTACCTTCTTTTTTGAAACTCTTTTATTAGTTCTTTCGTAGTAGAAAATTGACGCAGACAGATTATTAATTTGCGTTGAATCATTTTAGATTCTATAAAACTCTTCTTTAAAAAGGAATCGAAATTACTATGGCTGTCAGCCGAAAAGGAAAAATTATCATTGGCATTACCGCCGTCGTCTTATTAACCATTGTTATTATAGCCAGCATTTTTGCAACCCGCAAAGATACGCCGGAAGTAACAGTCGTCAAGGTTGAAACCAGACCCGAACTGCGGTCGACGGTTACCTCTTCCGGCGAAATTCGTCCGATTCAGTTTATCAATTTGACGAGCGAAGTGCAGGGACGCATTGAAGAAATTTATGTCAAAGAAGGTGACAAAGTAACTGCCGGAACGCCGCTTGTTAAACTCGACCCGACACAATTGCAGTCAAGTACGGACGCGCAGCTTGCCTCTTTGCAAGCCGCGCAGAGTGAATCGCAAGTAACTCAATCGCAGATTACAGCCGCTCAAAATCAATTATCACAAGCACAACAAGGATTAAATGCTACGCAAGCGCAGGTTGACACGGCTTTGCAGCAAGTTGCTTCGGCACGCCAGCAAGTTGTCGCGGCGCAGACCGATGTTGATAAAGCGCAGGTAGATTTAAACACGGCAAACCGCGAACTAAAACGCACTGCCGAATTAGTTGAAGCCGGTGTCGAATCGCGCTCGAATTTTGACGCGGCAAAAGACCGCGTGGCAACCGCACAAGTTGCGCTCAGAAATGCCCAAGCGCGTCTCAAATCGCAAAATCTGGGAGTTAATGAAGCCCAAGCCCGCGTCAACGAAGCCAGAGCCAGAGCAAAGCAGCAGGAAGTTGCGGTAAAAGATGCCCGTCGCGGAGTTGAAACGGCGGATTTGTCTGCTAACGCCAGCGTCAGCCGCGCCGAACAGCAAGCTGCTGTCTTGCGCGGGTCAAAAAGCCAGCGCGATAAAACCTTGCAAGTCGCGCCGATAAACGGCGTGATTGCCGACATTCCTTCAAAAGTCGGAACTTTTGCCGTCGCCAATCTAACCTCGACACCGCTTTTGACAATTGCCGATATGTCCGCGATAAATGTCGAAGTAAAAGTTGACGAAACCGAAATTGATAAGGTCGAGGTCGGACAGCCCGTAAAAGTTAAAGTTGATGCCTTCGGCGAAAAGGAACTAACGGGCGAAGTAACCCAAAAAACGCCGCTTGCCGTCGGCAAATCGCAAACAACCGGCGGACTTTCGACCAATATCAACGTGCAGGAAGCAAAGGAATTTCGTGTTGTTATCGAATTAAAAGATATGAATGACGAAATTCGAGACAGTCTTCGCCCCGGAATGAGCGCAACCGCCGTTATCACAACAGAAACGGCGGAAAACGTTATCGCTGTTCCGCTTCAAGCGGTTATTGAGAAAAAACCGGACGCATCGCCTTCGCCGTCAATTGAAGGCGACGTTCCGCCGGCACCGTCCGAAAAACCCAAAACCATAAAAGGTGTTTATGTTTTGGACGGAAACAAAGCAAAATTCGTCGAAGTTGAAACCGGAATTACCGGCGAATCCGATATTCAAATCACCGCCGGACTTTCCGAAGGTCAGGAGGTTATTACGGGTCCGAGCCGGGTGTTAAATACTTTGAAAGAAGGGACGGTGGTTAAAAGACAGGTTAAAAAAGAAGGCGGCGACACGCCGAAAACGTAAGCATTTTATGGCGACAGCGAAACAAGAATTGGCAACCAACGGTAAAAGCGTTACAAATCCCGCACCCGATGCGTTGATTTCGATGCGTAATATCTGGAAAACCTACCAGATGGGAACACAAGAACTCCACGCGCTGCAGGGCGTTACTTTCGAGGTGCAGAAAGGCGAATATCTCGCCATCATCGGTCCTTCCGGTTCGGGCAAATCAACTTTGATGAATCTTATCGGCTGCCTTGATTCGCCGACTAAAGGTCAGTATTGGATAAACGGCAGTCTTGTTTCGACGATGACCGACGACGAACTCGCCGCCATCCGCAACAAAGAAATCGGCTTTGTGTTTCAAACTTTTAATCTTCTGGCGCGGGCAACCGCGCTTCACAATGTTGAGCTGCCGTTAATATACGCCGGAATGGGCGCAAGCGCACGGCACGACCGCGCCGAAGCGACGTTGGCTTCGGTCGAACTCGGCGACCGCATTTATCATCGTCCGAACGAACTTTCCGGCGGTCAGCGTCAGCGCGTGGCAATTGCGCGGGCTTTGGTCAACAATCCTTCGATTCTGCTGGCGGACGAACCGACAGGCGCACTTGACACCAAGACGAGTTTTGAGATTATGGCTTTGTTTGAGAAACTGCACGCCGATGGAAACACGATTATTCTTGTAACTCACGAACACGACATCGCCAAACGCGCTCACCGGATTATTAGCATCCGCGACGGCGAAATCGAATCGGACGAAAAACAAAATTGATGTATAATCTTTTCAATTTTTAATTTTCGATATGAATTTTACCGAAACCCTTAAACTGGCTTTCACGGCAATTTGGGCGCACAAACTCCGCTCGTTCCTGACGCTTCTGGGAATGATTATCGGTGTTACGGCGTTTATGGTTGTGCTGTCGCTGCTGCAGGGCTTTAACTCATATGTTGACGAAAAAATTGCAGGCATCGGTTCAAATTCATTTACGGTGATGAGATTCGGTTTCGAAGATTTTAAGGACAACGATACGCTTGCCGAAGCACAACGACGCAATAAAGAATTAACTTTTGATGAGTTGGAATTTATTAAGGAACGCGCCGATTTGGTTGATAAAATCGGTGCCAAAGCTCGCGGCAATCGGGCGCAGGTTAAACGCGGCACGGAAATTTTAGAAGATATAAACGTTGAAGGCGCAGAACCGATAATCGCCGATATTGATAAAATTGACATCGCCGAAGGACGTTATTTTTCCGAACCGGAAAACAGCGGTTCGGTCCGCGTCGCTTTTGTCGGAGCGGATGTCGCCGACAAACTTTTTCCGAGAACCTCCGCCGTCGGTGAAGAAATTTCAATTCGCGGAATTCCCTACCGAATTATCGGTGTCGCCGTTGCCAAAGGAACTGTGTTCGGGCAGCCGCAAGACAATTTCATCCAACTGCCGATTAAAACTTACGCTTCGAACTTCGGTAATTTAACCGGCGGGCGCGGGCTTTATTTTGAGGCAACCGCAATTTCCGACAAATTGTTTGACGACGCAGTTGAACAAGTCCGCACTTTGCTGCGAATCAAACGCAAACTTTCCTTCGGCGAAAAAGATAATTTCGGAATCAGAACGCCGGATGCCATCACCGGTTTAAAAGACAGATTATTCGGCGTTATTTCTCTGGTAATTCTGGCAGTTCCTTCAATTGCCTTGATTGTCGGCGCAATCGTAATTATGAATATTATGTTGGTCGCGGTTACTGAAAGAACAAAGGAAATCGGCATCAGAAAATCTCTCGGTGCAAGAAAAGGCGATATATTGCGTCAATTTTTATTTGAATCGGCAACTCTGTCGGCAATCGGCGGAACAATCGGTTTGATATTGGCTGAATTGCTTGGACTTTTGCTTTCGGCTTACGTCTTCCAAACCCGAATTTCAATTCCGTGGGCGATATTTGCAATAGTTGTTTCAAGCGTGATCGGAATTTTGGCGGGACTTTTTCCAGCGTGGAAAGCGGCGAATCTTGACCCGATTGAGGCTTTGCGAGCAGATTAGAACTCGTAAATCGTGAATAGTTAGTAGAAAGTCATCTAACTTTAAACTTTTAATAATTTTAATAATATGATTACCAACAAAACTGGGTGAGAATAAATACAATTGACGATTAACGATTCACGAACTTATGAAAATCATCAGTAATAGTTTACTGGAAAACTTTAAAATGGCTCTCGATACGTTGCGGGGCAATAAATTACGCTCTTTCCTAACGATTATCGGCGTGGTTGTCGGAGTTATTACGGTGATGCTTATTTCGTCCATTATCAGCGGCATCAAGGTTGGAATCGAAAAGGAAGTCGAGTCTTTTGGCACAAATTCTATTTTTCTGTATAAATACGACATCGGATTCAGCCACGGCAGACGGACAAGCGAAGAAAGAATGCGCAAACCTCTAACGATTGAAGATGCCGAAGCTATCAAAAACCTGCCCTCAATCGAAACTGCCGTTCCCTTCTTGGACGTTTCGAGCAATCGTTGGGGAGCAAAAATTCTTATTACCGGAAAAAACGGCAAAACCTCGTCTGCCGTTCAACTACAGGGAACGCTTCCCGAAATTGAAAAAACCAGCACGGAAGTTTTACTTAACGGACGTTGGTTCACGCAAAACGAAAGCGATACAAAAGCTGACGTTTGCCTTGTCGGTCAAGCGGTAGTTGACAGTTATTTTCCGTATGAAAATCCGGTAGGACAAACTTTGGAAATCGGCGGGCGGGAATTTCGCGTCATCGGAGTATTAGAGAAAAAAGAACAGCTTTTTGGCGGCGGAGGCGGCAATAATGACCAAAGTAATGTCATTTATATGCCGATGGGCGCGGCTCTGCGTCTAAAACCTTACGCTGACGACCTGTTTATTTTAGCGGTGGCAAAAGACGGCAAACTGCCGGAAGCCAAAGATCAGGTGCAAGACCTTTTGCGCGTACGCCGCCGTGTTCCGTTCGGCGAAAAGAATAACTTTTCGATGGAAACCGCCGCCAGTCTTATCGAACAATTTAATGCTATAACTCAAATGGCGGCTCTTGCCATGATAGTAATTTCCTCAATCGGTTTGATGATTGGCGGGATCGGCGTGATGAACATTATGCTTGTGTCGGTTACCGAACGGACACGCGAAATCGGCATTCGTAAAGCTATCGGCGCAAAACAAAGCGATATTTTGTTGCAATTTCTGATTGAAGCCGCAACTTTGACAGGTTTCGGCGGTTTAGTCGGTCTGGCAATCGGTTGGGGTTTAACTTTTCTGGTTGCACTCGTATTTCCGTCTTATGTTCCGTGGTGGGCTCCGCCGCTCGGTTTCTTTGCCAGCGTCGGCATCGGTATTATTTTTGGATTATTTCCCGCTTGGAAAGCCGCCCGTTTAGACCCGATTGAATCTCTGCGGTATGAATAATAAAATCCAATCTCCAACGTCCAAAGTTAGGCGCGTTTTCCGACTCTAGATGTTGGAGATTGGACTTTATCAAAACAACAAAGCCAGAACAACTCTCAATGCAACGCCGATTAAAGCAACGATTAAAACAATTGCCCACGCCGCACCCGAAGAAATTTTTCCGACTATCCGCAGACCGATAGCCGCTAAAATCCATCCCCAGATATTAAAAAGGTCAAATGTTGTCAAAAATGCGGCTAAAACGGGTGAACTTTTTGCGTCAATGAAAAAAGAAGGATTTGCTTGAACAAGACCATTCTGACTTGCTGAAATTTCAATATCATCGACGGATTTTAAGAATAAAATCAAGAAATTAGCCAGCATAGAAATTACAACCGCCGGAAAACTCGAATAAATCCAAATCGAAATTCCTTGCGCAAAACTTGCCGAACCACCCATCGCATTTGCGCCGAGCCAGTAAAGCAACCCGCCAAGCAGAAAAATAATAATCAAAACTACCGGCGGTGCAATATAACCGATTGCTTTTAGAATCGGGTGCGATCGTTGTTCAATCATTTTTTGTTTATTGGCTTCAGGCATCTGCTGAATTCTCGAACTTGATTCAAGCTGTTCTCTGATAATTTTTTCATAGCCGACTTTTTGGATAAACGCAAAATTAAAAAGCGTTACAACAACAATAATTATCAAACCCGCCAGCAGAAATCGCGGCTTGCGGCGCAAATCTTCAAACGTCTTGCCCGGCTCAAAAAATATATTTCCGAGCGTGGCGACTTCCGACATTTGCGGCGATTCTTCCATGTTGATAATTTCTTCAGCAAACGGCGGAGTTTGCCATTCGGATTCGCTTTGTTCGATTAAATTTTGATTTTCTTCATTCATAAAAGTTTTCCTCTTTTGATTTAGTTTTTCGTTTGCATTTTTTGCTTTATACAACAAAACACTGATAAAAGACACAAACTTTTTCGATTATTTCCGATTACTACGCAATTACTGAACTTTCGTTTCAAAATTCTATTACAGACTCGGCGCACTTTCGTAACCTTCAACTCGAATACACGCCGCAAAATGTCCTCTTTGGATTTCGCGCAATTCCGGCACAATCTGCGCACAATCTTCAATCGCAAACGGACAGCGAGTGCGAAAACGACAGCCCGACGGCGGATTTATCGGTGTCGGAACATCGCCTTGCAAAACAATTCGCTCGCGTTTTTTCTTCGGGTCAGGAATCAGAATTGCTGAAAGCAGTGCTTTTGTATACGGATGAAGCGGGTTGTCATACAATTCGCGCCCTTCGGCAATTTCAACAATTTTTCCCAAATACATTACAGCTACGCGCTGTGAAATATGCTCGACAACCGCCAAACCGTGCGAGATAAAAAGATAGGTTAAGCCAAATTCGTTTTGTAAATCCTGCAATAGATTAACGACCTGCGCCTGCACGGAAACGTCCAACGCTGAAACCGGTTCGTCGGCAATTATAAGTTTCGGATTCAACGCAAGCGCACGTGCGATGCCGATTCGCTGACGCTGACCGCCAGAAAATTCGTGCGGATAGCGAAACATATAATTTGCGTCCAGACCGACTTTTTTCAAAAGGTCTGCAACCCTGTCGCGTTGTTCTGTTTTGTTGCCGATGCCGTGAATTTTCAAAGGTTCGGAAACAATCGAATAAATACTCAAGCGCGGATTTAATGAAGCATACGGGTCTTGGAAAATTATCTGCATTTCGCGCCGCAGTTTCTGCATTTCCCTGTTCGGCAAACCGACAATGTTGTTTCCTTCAAAAAAAATATCGCCGCTCGTCGGCTCGTAAAGCCGAATTAAACAACGTCCGACGGTTGATTTTCCGCAGCCCGATTCGCCGACTAAACCTAGAGTTTCGCCCGCGAAAATATCAAACGAAATATTATCAACCGCCCGCACCACGTCGTCGCTGTTTTCGACAGGAAAATATTTGACGAGATTGCGAACTTCAACGAGTTTTTGTTTTTGAGTTTTTAATCCAACTGCGCTCATTTTATTTTTTAATATTTAATTTCCAATCTTCCGCAATTATCACCCAACGTTCATGGTCGCGCCAACGTCCGCCGATTTTCAGATATTTGCGCGAAAATCCTTCTTTGGTAAAACCTGTTCTTTGCAAAACCGCAATTGAAGCTAAATTATGCGGTTGGACGTTTGCTTCAATTCGGTGAAGTTTCAATTCTTTAAATGCAAGCCGCAGAATTAATTCCACCGCTTCGGACATAAAACCGAAGCCCGTAAATTTCCCGCCCAAATAATAACCAAGATAAGCGTTTTGGAAAACGCCCCGAAAAATTTGCGAAAGGTTTATTACACCGACAATTGCGCCGTCCGTGTTTCGGCAAATCAAAAAACATCCGTTCTCTTCCTTTTCGTTTCGCGCCAGATAGTCGTCAAATCCTTCTTGTCAACAGATGTTTTAACTAAAGCTTTATGAAATCTGCGGCTCGATTTATTCAATGCAATAAACTCTGCAAAAATCTTCACTTTTCGGATACCGCAAAAAAACTTTTTTCCCTTTCCATAATTTTTTCGTCATACAAAACGCATCTCACTTTCACATCATTTTCCAAATCATAAAGCGGAATTTCGCCTTTCGTGCAGACTTCCATCCGAAACTCGCAGCGCGGCGCAAAATGACAGCCTTCAGGCAGGTTAGTCGGACTCGGCACAGTTCCTTCGATGGTTGAAAGCCGTGTTTCTTTTGCTTCGCCGACTCCGCGCAGTTTTGGAACGGAACGCAGCAAACCTTGCGTATAAGGATGTTTCGGTTTCTCGAAAATTTCATCAACGCCTGATTCTTCGACAATTTTTCCGGTATACATCACCGCCACTCTGTCAGCGACTTCCGCGACCACGCCTAAATCATGCGTGATAAGTAAAACGGCGAGTTGGCGCGTTTTTCTTAAATTATCCAGTAACTCTAGAATTTGCGCCTGAATTGTAACGTCCAAAGCGGTTGTCGGTTCGTCGGCGATAAGCAATTCGGGATTGCAAGCCAAAGCCATTGCAATCATTACGCGCTGGCGCATTCCGCCCGAAAGTTGGTGCGGATAATCTTTAATGCGGCGTTCCGGCGCGGGCATCGCAACTTCCTTCATTGATTCGATTGCCGCATCGAGCGCATTTTTTTTATTCAAGTTGCGATGCAGGCGCAAGGCTTCGGCAATCTGTTCGCCAACCGTATAAACCGGATTTAAGGAAGTCATCGGGTCTTGAAAGATCATCGCAATATCGTTGCCGCGAATCTCGCGCATTCGTTCATCGCTCGCATTTAATAAATCTTCGTCTTTGAATTTCATCGAACCGCCGACAATACGTCCCGGCGGCGCAATCAGGCGCATTATTGAAAGCGCGGTGATTGATTTTCCGCAGCCGGATTCGCCGACAAGTCCGAGCAGTTCGCCTTCATCAATATAAAAACTGACATCGTCGGCGGCTTTGACAACTCCGGCGCGGGTTGGAAAATGAGTTTGCAGATTGTTTATTTCGAGAAGATGCGACATTTATTTTTTTAATAAATTGAGAAGTGATATTCCACAGTTTTCACTACTGAATAGGGTTTTTCGTTTTTTCGTGCAGGAATGAAAAACATTTTAGATGCGGCGGCTATTGCTTGTTCCGTCAAACCGTAAGGCAAAGTTGAAACAGTTGAAATGCTGCCGATACCGCCATTAGCCAAAAATGTAACTCTCAATCTAACTGCTCCTTGAACATTGGCTTTCCGCGCCGCATCGGTGTAGCTTGCCCGCGGTTTTATGATGATTTTTATATTTTCAGCTATACTTTTATCTTCTGAATTTTTTCCTTTAGAAGGATTTTCTTCAGATTTATTAGTATTTTCTGTTTCTGAAACATTTTCATCGCCGTAATTGCGCGATGCACCTTTGCCAATTTCCTTTCCGCCGATTTTTTCTTCAATTTTCAAGGAATCAAGGAAATTTTTTACTTCCGCTTTGGCTTCGGTTGCTCCGAAAGCCTGCAACTCAAACCACCTCTTATTTTCGTAATCATTGACGAGTTTAAAAGTTTTGTCTTCATCAACGAATTTGATTTCATTTCCATTTTCCAAAAACTTCGCCGTTTTATTTTCGATTTTCAGATTTTCAACTCTTTCAGCGAAATTTTTTTCATCAAATTTCCGCTTTCCTTCGCAGAACTCAGACACTTTGATTTTGGACGTTACCTTCAAAACATAGACAACTCCGTCGCTGTAAGCGGAAAACGTTGAAGTATCTTCGCCCCGACAAACATCTCCGCCTTGAAGAATGACAGGAGGTTTAGGCATTTGCACGGTAACATTTTTATCTTTGACGGAATAATTTTCCCAAACAGTCGGTGTTGAATACTTTTCGGTTTGAGGAAAAATCGAACTATTTAAGGATACAAGCACAATTATAGTAAAAATTAGTTTTGACATATTATTTTTTTCCTCGATATTTTCAACTCTGACGGCTTTTCCCGCTAAGGTTGTTTTTATATCATTAGATGTTTTTGGATTGACTTTGGAAGCCGTTTCGTTTTGGGCAAATGTGCCGGAAACAAGTAAAATGGTTAAAAGTAGACTGCCGAAAAAGGTTGAACGTAATTT
>MWZA01000015.1 GCA_002050455.1 Acidobacteria bacterium 5-1
GGATATAACTATCAGCGAAGTTGCTGAACAGACTCGCATCTCACCGCTCTATATCCAAGCCATCGAGAATAACGATTATCGGACTTTGCCCGGCGGAATTTTCAACAAAGGTTTTGTTAAATCCTTTGCCAAATATGTCGGAATTGAGGAACAAGAGGCTTTACAAGATTATAGCCGGGTCATCGCCGAGCAGGAAGTCAGTCAGGGCAACGAACCGAAAATCTATCGACCAGAAGTTTTAACCGACGACCGGACTTCATCTTCAAAACTTCCGACCATTATTTTTGCCGTTATAATTTTGGGTCTAATGACTTGGGGCATTCTCGCTTTCTTAAATTATATAAAGGAAAATCCTGAACAAACCCAGAATACCAATTCAAACAGTTTGTTAAATTCAGCGGAAAATATCAATCGCATCAGTGAAACGCCGACACCAGCTACCGCGCCGTCTATGAATGATTTAAAGGTGGAGTTTCGGGCTTTGAATTCACCAATTTCTCTTTCTTCCGTCAGCGACGGTAAAAGAGTAGTTATTTCGGTTACGCCGGACAAACCGGCTATTTTTGAGCCAAAAGACAATTTAAAACTTGGTTTCGCTAAATCCTTAGCCCAGAATGCCCAATTAACCATAAACGGCAAACAAATAAAATTGCCGTCGGCACCCGAAAATCCAAACCGGATTGCAATTGAATTTGAAATTAATAAAGACAATATCGGACGGATCTGGCAAAACGGTGAAATTACTTTTGGAAATTAAGTGAAATTACGGGTTCACCCGAATGCAAAGACAAAATAAAAAGGATATGAGGCTTTTTTATAAGCTAAAAAATAAATATCATTTTATAACTGCTTGAGGATAATCACGCCCGCAAAAAAAAGCGGGCTTTTGTGTTTTAGTCCCTAGTTTTTAGTCCTTTGCAAAAATTTAACGGCGAAGGACTAAGAATAAAGGACTTGTATTATATGTTAATCGAAGAAATAAAAGAAGGTTTAACCTTTGATGATGTCTTATTAGTTCCCGCCTTTTCGGATATTCTACCGAGCGAAACTGACGTTTCGACACAATTTTCACGGAATATCCGTTTGAATATCCCACTTTGTTCATCGGCAATGGACACGGTAACCGAAGCATTATTGGCAATCGCACTCGCGCAACAAGGCGGAATCGGCGTAATTCACAAAAACCTTTCCATTGAACACCAAGCCGAAGAAGTTGACAAGGTCAAACGAAGCGAATCCGGAATGATTGTCGATCCGGTAACGATTCGGGATAATAAATCCGTTTCGGAAGCGTTAAATGTGATGGAACGTTTCAAAATCAGCGGTGTTCCCGTCGTGGACGAAAATGGTTTATTAGTCGGAATTATCACCAATCGTGATTTACGGTTTGAAACTCGTTTTGATGTTTCCGTGCGGGAAGTGATGACGCCGCAGCCGCTTGTAACCGTTCCGATTGGCACGACTCTGGACGAAGCCAAAGTTAAACTTCAAAAACATCGCATCGAAAAACTTCTCGTTGTCGACGACGGCGGGCTTTTAAAAGGTTTAATCACCGTCAAAGACATCCAAAAAGCTATTCGTTATCCGCACGCGGCAAAAGATGAGCTAGGCAGATTGCGCGTTGCGGCGGCAATCGGCACAACCGGCGATTTTCTGGAACGCGCTTCGGCTCTGATTGATTCCCGCGTTGACGCAATTGTCATTGACACCGCGCACGGTCATTCTTCCCGCGTAATCGAAGCTGTCAAAAAAGTGAAAATAAAATTTCCCGACACTGAACTCATCGCCGGAAATGTCGCAACTGCCGAAGCAACCAGAGCATTGATTGATGCAGGAGTTGACG
>MWZA01000014.1 GCA_002050455.1 Acidobacteria bacterium 5-1
TAATAAGGTCGTTTAATATAGGTTCTGTTGACATAAAAACAAAATCTAGAAATTGCCACGAATCTATAAATTGCCACTAGCTTTAGCTAGTGATTCGTATGATTGAAAACGGCTTGAGCCGAAATTCTGTTCATAGAATTCCTTTTGGCTTGAGCCTAATTTGAGCTAAAGCAAAAAGGATGACTGATTTTTTCAGGTATTCGGCTAAAGCCGCCTCTGTTTTGCTAATCAAATCCACTAGCTGAAGCTAGTGGCAATTGATAAAAATTTCTTAGGTCAACAGAACCTAATGAAATACTCATAATTACAAAATAATTTTTGGTCAAAATAGTTTTTTTTGTATGTTTCGCAAAAAATCTCTAGCTTGTTCGGCAGACATTTTTTCAATGCTGGTGTTACGCAATTCGTCAATCACATCTTCGTTAGAGATTGTAAATAGGGAAAACTGCGAAGCCATTTTGCTGTTGCTCGCGCGTCCGACGGCGGTTTCCAACGCTTCGGAATTCGGCTTTGCTCCCGAAAAAACGGCTAATTCGTATTGTTCAAGTTTTGCTAGAACTTCTTTTGCCCGCGCTATCGTTTTTGGTGGCAATCCGGCGAGCTGGGCAACCGCGATACCGTAAGATTTTGAAGCCTTGCCCTTTTCGAGCTTGTGCAAAAACACAATTTCGCCGCCCGTTTCGGTTGCCGTAACCCGATAATTTTTCGCGCCCGGCAGTTTTTCGGCAAGTTCGGTTAATTCGTGATAATGCGTGGCAAAAAGAGTTTTGGCGGAATGTTCGGGCGAATTGTGCAGATATTCGGCAACCGCCCAAGCTATCGAAAGACCGTCAAAAGTTGATGTTCCACGCCCGATTTCATCAAGCAGAATCAACGAGCGCGGCGTGGCATTATGCAAAATCGTCGCAGTTTCTGTCATCTCAACCATAAAAGTTGAACGTCCGCCTGCCAAATCGTCCGACGCGCCGACTCTTGTCCAGATTCTATCTAAAATCGGAAGTCGGGCGGAAGTTGCGGGAACAAATGAGCCGATTTGCGCGAGAATTTGAATCAGCGCGATTTGCCGCATAATTGTTGACTTTCCCGCCATATTTGCGCCGGTTACAATCAACATTCGGTCGGTCGAATTATTCATTTTGAGGTCATTCGGGACAAATGTTTCCGCACTGAAGGCTTCGACTATTGCGTGTCTGCCGGCTTTGATTTCGATTTCGTCGCCGTCGTGCAAAACGGGCGCGACATAGTTTCGGCGCGTGGCGGTTTCCGCTAAACTTGCCAGCGCGTCCAACGTCGCCAAAGCGCGGGCGGTGGATTGCAGATTTTGCGTTTCTCGCGTCACTTCAGCGCGAATCTTTTGGAAAATGTCGGCTTCAAGTTCTTTAATTTGGTCTTCCGCTCCCAAAACCTTTTGTTCCCATTCTTTGAGTTGCGGCGTGGTGTATCTTTCAGCATTGGTCAATGTTTGTCGGCGTTCATAATCGGCGGGAACACGCGACACATTGCCTTTGGAAATTTCGATAAAATAACCGAAAACACTATTAAATTTGACTTTTAAGTTTGAAATTCCGGTGCGCTGTTTTTCCCGCGACTCAAAACTCGCAATCGTCTGTTTAGCAGAACGTGAAATGTTGCGAAGCTCGTCGAGTTCGGCATTAAAACCTTGTCGAATTACGCCGCCGTCGGCAATGTTCAGCGGCGGTTCATCGGTAATTGATTTTTCGATTAACCCGCGGATTTCGGGAAGTTCAAAGATATTTTCGCTCAAAACTTGAAGCAAAAGACTGCTTGCGTCTGATAACGTC
>MWZA01000019.1 GCA_002050455.1 Acidobacteria bacterium 5-1
ATTTTAACCAATCATCACGTCATTGACGGGGCGGAGAAAATTACCGTGCAGATGAACGATGATAAAACTTTTGAGGCGAAAATAGTTGGCTCAGACCCGCCGTCAGACTTGGCGGTTTTAAAAATCGAAGGCGAAAATCTGCCTTTTTTGAACTTGGGAAATTCGGACAATGTCCGCATCGGCGATATTGTCTTGGCAATCGGAAATCCGCTTGGCATCGGGCAAACCGTTACGGCGGGAATTATTTCCGCCAAAGGTCGCCGCACCGGTTTGAGCGACGGCAGTTTTGAAGATTTTCTGCAAACCGACGCGCCGATAAATCGCGGAAATTCCGGTGGTGCATTGATTAATTTGAACGGCGAACTGATCGGCATCAATTCACAAATCGTTTCCGAGCAAGGCGGCGGCAACATCGGTATTGGGTTTTCGATTCCGTCGAATATGGCAAAATCCGTAATGGAACAACTTCTAAAAGACGGCAAAGTGCATCGCGGAATGCTCGGAGTCAATATTCAAAACGTAACCGAAGAAGTTGCCAGAAGTCTTGACTTAAAAGACGTAAGAGGCGTTATCGTCAGCAATGTTCAGTCAGGAAGCGCGGCGGAAAAAGCCGGAATAAAGCGCGGCGACATTATTACAGCAATTAACGGCGAAGCTATCGAAGACAGCAATGTGCTTCGCAACAAAGTCGCCGGAACTCTGCCCGGAACGGAAATAAAGGTAACTGTTTTGCGCGACGGTAGAGAACAAGAGTTTACCGCCACACTTGAAGAATTTAAAACGCAAGGCGTAAAACCAGACAATCTCGAAGAGGGCAATAATGATTTGGGCAATTCAAACGAAAATGGCAAACTCGGACTTAGTTTGCAGCCGCTGACACCGCAAACGGCTAGACAATTAAATTTGCCGCCCGACACGACAGGCGTAGTTGTTACAGACGTTGACCCAAACGGCATAGCGGCGGAAACCGGCATTAGACACGGCGACGTAATTCTGGAAATTAACCGCCAATCGGTTACCTCACTTGAGGATGTTAAATCTGCGCTTGATAAATCGGGCGACCGCCCCGTTTTATTGTTAATTGCGCGAAAAGGTCAGACGATTTATTTGACCGTTACGCCAAGCAAATAAAAGGGGAACCGCAGAGGTTTTAATCTGAATTCTATGGTATTCTTCAAAATAAAAAAGGCTTTAAGTTTCTCGAAACTTAAAGCCTTTATATTTACTTATCGGAACGGCGGGATTTGAACTCGCGACCTCTTCCACCCCAAGGAAGCGCGCTACCAGGCTGCGCTACGTCCCGTCAACCTATTCAGATTAGAAACGATTTGATTGATTGTCAAATTCAAGTTTCAAATCTCTCGGCTCCCTACTGATTTTCAATATTTTCTTGGTGCCGCTTCGGATTTGTTAATTTTAAGCATTTCGCGCAGTTCAAGCAGCTGCGCGGCGAGATTGGTCAAAGCCTCGCGGCGTTCTTCGTCTAATTCCACCAATCCAATTTCCTCAAAATCTTCGATTTCGTCAAATTCTTTTTCATCATCTTTTTCAATCAAATCTTCCTCAATCGGTTCGGGAGATTTAACTTCTTTGATAAAACCTTCCTTTTTTGCGGGTTCGGAATGGACAATTTTCAAACGGCTGGTTTCGCGCATCTCGTTTTGCAATTTTTTTCGCGCTCCAGCGGTCGTATAAAGTTCGTCATAAAGAAGTTCTTTGATGCGAAGCGCAATTTCTACATCGCGCCGCCGATAACTAC
>MWZA01000135.1 GCA_002050455.1 Acidobacteria bacterium 5-1
ATTTTTCATCACTGAAGCGGACAGCGGCGCGAATGCTACCGTCGTGGAAAAAGACGGTTTGGTATTGGGACGAATGCAAAGCTGCGATATTGTTCTCAATCACCGGACTGTTTCCCGCGCCCACGCCGGAATTAACTGCATCGAAGGTGAATATTTTCTTATCAATCTCAGTGTTTCAAATTCCATTACGCTCAACGGACGCTTATTGAGTTCGGAAGAAGCCGATGTTCTGGCGGATGGCGACATCATCCAAATCGGAACATTTTTGATATTGGTAACGCGCAAAGGGAAAAATCTTGAACTTTTTGTTTCGACTCAATTTACCGGCGAATTAGTGCCGAAAACAACGACTGATTTATCCAAGAAAAAACCGCCCGCTAAGGCAACCGCCGAAGTTCAGGATGTATTAAAGGTTTTTTGGGAAAAAAGAACGCGCGATAAAGATGAATACGGTATGTCTCTGCGACCGACGGAGAAACCTCTGCCCGGTAAAGCCTTAATAAACTGGCGACCGACCAATGATTTGGCGCGTCCATGGCGTTTCGGCATTTTTACCTGGAGTTTTGTCATTATCGCTTTAATCGCCTTTGCTTCTTTTAAGTTTTACCCGCAGGCATATTCGCCGAAGCCGCTTTCCAATCCGCATACGCGCACGAGCTTTAGCAAAACTGAAATGATTGCCAACCAGTTGAATGAAAATTCCTGCACGACCTGCCACACATTAAGCGGAAAAATTGAGGATTCGTGTTTGAAATGTCATCAAACGGAAGCATTTCACGGTCAAAATACAAAAGCCCATTCGGAATCTGGAATCGGCTGCACAAGTTGTCATTTTGAGCATCAGGGCGAAGGTTTTGAACCGCGGCTGGCAGCTTTTGAAACGTGCGTTTCTTGTCATAACGACAATAATAAAAATCTTTATAACGGAAAAAGCGTGGCGACACCGCATAAAGGCGGTTTTGGTTATGTTACCGAAAATGGTCAGTGGAAGTGGAACGGAGTTTCAGAAGAAACTGCCGAAACGATGCCTGACGTAATAAAAATTGCCGATGCCGGTAACAATGTCCAACTTAGCCGCAACAAACAGTTTCACGCGATCCATCTGTTCCGTCTGAAACCGGTTGAAGGTTTGCAAACCGATAAATCAGGTTCAATTTCCTGCTCAAGCTGTCATAAGAGTTTTGACCCGCTTGACCGCGAAACGCCAAAACAAACTTGCGCGATATGCCACAGCGGTTATGTCGATGAAACTTTGGGGAAAATTTTAGTCGAGGACACTAAGCAAAATTGTGTTTCCTGCCACGTCCAACACCCGTACGACAAAAATCGTTGGAGTAAATTTTTAACCGATTCGGCTTTGCAGCACCGCGAAAAAGCCGTTGAGCTACAAATTAAACGAATAAACGATAAGCAATGAAAATCTCGCAATTCATAATTTGTTTCGTTTTATTGGCACTGGTTGTTTTCGTCAACTTGAATTTCGGCGCGGACGGGGTTACCAAAATTGGCGGCTTGACTTGGCTTGGATGGGCGAGTATCGGTTTGTTTTTGGTCGGTGTCGGTCTTGTTTTTGCCGTCGGCGACGTTGCCCGCGCATTTAGTTTTTTTGATAAAAGTGATGTCGAAGCAAATCCGCTTCCCAAAGTCCGCACTTTAACCGCTGAAGAACTTGCCGAACTCGGTGTAAAAAAATATAAAGGTCCGAGTTTTCCGCATCCGGTGATTTTTACCGAACGCTGTATCGGCTGTCAGGCGTGTGTTGATGCTTGTCCGCACGATGTTCTGGCAATTGTGGACGGAACGGCGGCGGTCGTCGGCGCAGACCAATGTATGGAAGATACGGCGTGTCAGGTCGAATGTCCGGTTAATCCTAAGGCGTGCATTATTATTAACACGGCGAAAACGATTCGGGCGCGTCCTGCGCCGACCCGCGACGGCGCGACGTATGTTACGAATGTCAAAGGCTGTTACATCATCGGCGATGTTTCCGGAGTTCCTCTGATAAAAAACGCGGTCAAGGAAGGCGCGGAAGTTATCGAAGTCATCGCGGAAGACCTCAAAAATTCACCCGATGAACCAAAGGCGGAATACGATGTTGCAATTATCGGAATCGGTCCGGGCGGCGCATCTGCCGCATCTGTGGCACACGACAAAGGACTTCGTTATGTCGGAATCGAACAAACCAAAATTTTATCGACGATAGTTTCATATCCGAAAGGTAAATATATTTTCTTCAAACCGGATACAAAGGATTGGAACGGCGGTTTGAGCGTTGCCGGCTTGGGTTTGGTCAAAGGAAAATATGATGTTGAACCTGTTTCAGAAAGCGACGGCATAATTGATGATGCTCTGAAAGCCGAAATCGAAAAAATCAGCATTGAACAGGCAGAGATTCTTCGCTCGGAAATGGCGGGCAAGATTCCGAGTTCTATGCAGCCGGATTTTGTTCCGCTTTTGGAGGAAAAATCAAAGAAGGAAATTAACAAGTTGTTTCGTCAATATCTTTCCGAAAAAAGCGATCTCGGTTCTTTCGGCGGATTGACACGCGAGAAATGGCGCGAACTTTATGAGATTCATTTTTTGAAATTGGATAAAGCACAGCAAGAACAGATTTTATCAACTATTCGCCGCGACATCGCTCAAAATTTGCAGCATAAAATTCCGGGCGACCAGCGCGAAAGAATTTTATCAATCTGGCTCAACGGATTACAGGAAAAAGGCGTAAAAATTAACGAAGAGGAGAATTGTAAAGCCGTAAATCCTGCCGAAGACGGTGATTATTTTATTATCCAAACCGAGCGGGGCGATGAACTAAAACCGATGACTTATCGGGTGCGAAGAGTCGTTATCGCCATCGGTTTGCGCGGTTCGCCGAACAAACTTCGTCTGCCAAACGAAGATATGAAAATCACCCGCAACGGCAAGGAAGAAAGCAAGGTTTTGTATAGTCTGGCAAATCCGTCAGAATACAGAGGCAAACATCTAATTCTCGTCGGCGGCGGTAATTCCGCCGTTGAATCAGCGGTTGATTTGGTGGCGGTGCGCGACGGCGCGACAATTACGCCGCGCAGCCCGGAAGATATGAACACCGTTACTTTGCTTGTCCGCGACACTCTTGCCGGTAATGTCAAATTTGGCAATAAGTTACAGCTTTATCAATGTATGGATGACGGTATTATCAGTGTCAGGTTCGGAGTCGGAATAAAAGAAATGCGCGAAAATGAAGTGGTTTTAATGAATGTTAAAACCAAAGAAGAATTTAGTCCGATTTCTAATGATTATGTTTTCGCGCTGATTGGCGGCGAACGTCCAGACAGATTTCTAAAATCAATCGGGATTACAATTTCAGATTCGTAAATATGAAGAAAGAAAATATTTTATTCGGCATTATCGGTTTTTTGCTCGGCTGCATACTGAGTTTTGTTATCACAAATAATTTAAACCGAAACCATTTGCAGGCGCAGACATCGGTTCAACCGGACGCAGCCTCGGCGCAAAATCCGCTTTTACCTGAAGGTCATCCATCATTAGACGATTCCGGCAACCCGACAACGCAAGGCGGCGCACCGCTGCCGCAAGTTCAGGAAGCCTTGAAAGCCGCACAGGAACAGCCAAATAATTTTGAAGTTCAGATGAATGCGGGCGATTTGTATTATCAGATTCAAAAATTTGACGAATCAGTAAAGTTTTATGAGCAAGCCAACAAAATTCGCCCCGGTTCGAGTGAAGTTTTGACCAAACTTGGAAATGCCACCTTTGATTCGGAAAAATTTGAGCAAGCCGAACAGTGGTATCTTAAAGCTTTAGCGAAAAACCCCAATGATGTGAACGTAAGAACCGATCTGGGTTTGACTTTTTTTCTGCGCGAACCGCCGGATATTGACAGGGCTGTTAAAGAATATCGAATCGCGCTTGAAAAAGAACCGAATCACGAACTCACCTTACAAAATTTAGCGATTGCACTAAGAGAAAAAGGCGATACACAAGGTTTTCAGGAAACAATCGAAAAACTGCGAAGCGTAAATCCGAATAATCCGATTTTGAAGAATTCGCCTTGATATAGTCAATTAAAAATTTTTCTTATTTGTTAAAAACTCCCTCGTTTTTCTAGGTCTTTGTAGCATTTTTACAAGACGTTCGTTTAATTTTAAGGTTAGCCGGGATGTCAGCAATGCGAAAAATACTTTTATCAACTTTTTCAGTCTGTTTTGTTTTGCTGTTGTCGTGTGTAAGCGTGGTCGCGCAACAGCAAAACGGAAATTTAGCAGGAACAATCACTGATGCAGACGGAAAACCGCTTGGCGGTGTCCAAGTATTAGTTGTTAACCAAACAACCGGATGGACAAAAACCACAAATACCGGCATAAGCGGCGAATATAAGTTTCGTCTTGCAGCAGGTGCTTATCGTCTGAGTGTTCTATCTCCTTTTGCGGCAGCGTTTGACCGGGGAAAGGCAAAGGAATACGGGAAATTTGCCTACATCATTTGCGATGAAACAAAGAAAAAATGCCCGGCTTTAGAAAATATTCTTATTTCCGCCGAGGCTGAAATAAAAATTGATTTCAGCGTCGGAAAATCAGAAACAGAAGAATTACTTAACCCAAACAAAAGCGAACCGCTTGGTTATACTGGCGTTCCCAGTGTCGAATCCGCTCCGCAGATGTTTAATAACCGCCGCGAAGTCCGCGACCGTTGGCGAATCGGTTTTCCCGAATACGACCGCTACGGCGACGTAGGAGCACGCGGACGCGACGTGCCTTTTACCCGAAATCGTTGGTTTGACCCGTATAGCCAGAACGTCCTAAAGGGCGATTATCCGATTCTCGGCAACGATGTTTTTATGGTTTTATCAGCCGTTTCGACCAGCGGCATCGAGTTTCGCCGCACTCCTTCGCCGACCAGTGTCAGCAGTCAAGATCCCGACAGCAACAATCCATTCGGAAGACCTGAAAGTCTTTCGTTTAATCAAACTTTGCAGTTTTCGTTTGAACTTTTTAAAGGCGACACGACTTTTCGTCCACGCGAATGGGCTATCAAGATATCGCCAACCTTCAGCGTTCCGAATTATCTGAATGCCAGAGAGAGAGGCATTGTCAATATTGATCCCCGCGAAGGAACAAACCGCACGGATATGCACGCTTCGCTTGAGGAAGCCTTTGGGGAAGTAAAACTTTTTGATGTCAACAAAAACTACGATTTTGTTTCGATTCGCGCCGGTATTCAACCGTTTGTGTCTGATTTTCGCGGATTCGTTTATTCGGACAACAATTTAGGTGTCAGATTATTCGGCGGTTTTGACAACAACAAATCACAGTTTAATCTCGCCTATTTCGAGCAGATTGAAAAAGACACCAACAGCGGACTTAATTCATTGGAAAAGTTTCGCCATCAAAGCGTTTTTATCGCTAATTTTTTCCGGCAGGATTTCTTTTTCAAAGGCTATACAGTTCAGGCTTCGGCACTTTTTAACAATGACCGAGGCGGCGAATTTTTTTATGACAGCAACGGCTTTCTGGTTCGCCCGACACTTGTCGGAACACCGCGTCCGCATTATGTTCGCGCCGCATATTTAGGCATCAACGGCGACGGTCATATCGGTTTGCTGAATTTGACGCACAGTTACTATTATGTGTTCGGAAAGGATGAATTTAACGGAATCGCCAACCAACCAACCGATATTCGCGCACAAATGGGTGCGGCGGAACTATCCATTGACCGCGATTATCTGCGCTATCGGATTTCCGGTTTTTTTGCATCCGGCGACAAAAACCCGACCGATGACCGCGCAACCGGATTTGATGCTATCTTTGATGACCCGAATTTTGCGGGCGGACAGTTTTCATACTGGAACAGACAAGGCATTCGTCTGATTTCAACAGAAGTTGGTTTAGTTCAGCGAAACAGTCTTTTGCCGACGCTTCGCTCGAGCAAAATCGAAGGACAGGCAAATTTTGTAAATCCCGGCATCCAGATTTATACCGCCGGTTTGGATGCCGAAGTTACTCAAACCATAAAAGCGAGTTTAAATGTCAACTATTTGCGATTTTCGCGGACCGAATCGCTCGAATATATTTTGCTTCAACCGCGTGTTCGCCACGAAATCGGCGTGGATTATAGTTTGGGTGTAACGTGGCGACCTCTGTTGATTAATAATGTAACTTTTACGTTCGGCGGCGCAGTTTTACAGCCCGGGCGCGGCTTCCGTGATATTTTTACGGATGCCAACCGCAATTGTCCAATACCGAATTTTTGTACTTCCCCGACTCCAAATCCGAGCAAACTGCAGTATTCCTTGTTTGGACAAGTTAAATTAATTTTTTAGGTAATTTGTTATGCGTTCAAAAAATAGAATCAAGACATTTGTTTTACTGGTTTTCGCGTTGATTTTTTGCGCGGCGTTTATCAAGAATGTATTTGTTCAGGCTCAAACTGAAACTAATGCGAATGTGGAAAAACCAGCAACGGCAGAAACTCCAACCACGCCAAAGGCTGTTCAGGCAAGCGAAGAACCGCAGGAAAGCTGTCTGAAATGTCACAATAACATCGAACCGATGCACCGCTACAATTCGCGCGGCGACGTTTTAGATAAATTGCAAGACGGAAAAGATGCTTTAGGACTTTCCTGCACAACCTGCCACGGCGGAAATCCAGCGGGGACAACGGAGGCAACCGCGCACGTTCAGCCGCGTTTTCCAAAAGAATGGGGCTGCAAAAACGGCGATTGCTCAAGCCGCAATCCCGAACGCACAAGTGTTCTTTTGTTAAAAGAAAGTGCGGATTTTGTCAGATTTATCAATCCGAGCGATTTTCGCGTTGTTACGCAAACCTGCGGCGAATGCCATTCCGACGAAAACCGCACTAATAAAAGCAGTATGATGACGCACGGCGCAATGCTGTGGGGCGCGGCTCTCTATAATAACGGCGGTTTTCCTTTAAAAGATACGCGGTTTGGCGAAAGCTATAACGAAGACGGTAATCCGCAAATGCTGATTCAGAATCCGCAGCCGACCCAGGAAGAAAGAAGTTTTAAAGGCATTTTATCTTTTATCGAACCGTTGCCGCGTTGGGAAATTTCGCAGCCGGGCAACATTTTGCGCGTTTTCGAACGCGGTGGAAAGCGGCGTTTGGAAGTCGGTTTGCCAGATAAGGAAGAAGAAGCGGGAAAACCCGATAAAGGTTTGAGTCCGCGCGGACTTGGCACAAATAATCGAACCGATCCGGTTTATCTCGGTTTGCAGAAAACACGGTTGATGGATCCGACGCTCAATTTTCTCGGAACAAACGACCATCCGGGTGATTACCGCTCGTCGGGCTGCGCGTCCTGTCATGTTATTTATGCCAATGACCGAAGCACTTTTGCCTCCGATTTTTATGCAAAAGCGGGCAATCAGGGCGAGTCTCAATCCGAAGACACAAGCATTCCCAAAAATGAATCGGGACACCCGATAAAACACCAATTTACTTCGCGGATTCCGACTTCACAATGTATGACCTGCCATATGCACCCGGGAACAAATATGGTCGAAACTTATCTCGGCTATACTTGGTGGGACAACGAAACCGACGGGAAATTTATGTATCCGCAAGATAAGCAAATCAATCCGACTGAGGAAGAAAAAGCCTTAAAACTGAGAAAAAATCCAGAAGGAGCGAGTCTGCGCGGAAAATGGACTGACCCCGAATTCCTTGAAAAAACCGGAACACCCGAATTTAATGAAAAATTAGAGCGCACACAGTTTGCCGATTCGCACGGACACGGTTGGATGTTCAAAGCCGTTTATTTGAAAAATCGTCAAGGTGATTGGCTCGATTCGCACGGCAATAAAATTAATCCAGATGACCCGGAAAAATTTAAAAAAGCTGTTCATTTAAAAGATATACACCTTGAAAAAGGTATGCACTGCGCCGATTGTCATTTCCGTCAGGACGTACACGGCACCGGAGATCTTTTCAACGAACCGCGAGCGGCTATCGAAATCGGCTGTGTTGATTGCCACGGTTCGATTCAGGATAAGGCTAACGGAATTACCTCAGGTTTTGCCGCCCAACCACCTGAGAACAAAAATGAAATTGAGCAGCGCAAGAAGGCTGATAAACCTGAAATCGGACGCGATTTAACAAGATTGCAGTTTCGTGCGCCTGACGGCAAACGAAAAAGGATTCTTGAGATAATTACGCGAGATACAAAACGCAAGGACGAAAACGGTAATGAAATTGAATTGAAAAAAGGCGACATCGTGCAGAATTCCTTGGTGATGCCGGATCGCTGGTGGCGAATTAAACAGACAATTGACACGGTTAAGAAAGATTCAGATCATCCTGAAGATTATAATGAACGCTCGGCTTATGCCAAAACGATGCAGAAGGACAATGAAACCTGGGGCGATGTGCCGAAGGATGAAAATATGCTGGCACACCGCGACAACAATATGACTTGCTACTCGTGTCATACATCATTTATGACAAGTTGTTTCGGGTGTCATCTTTCAATGGAGGCAAACGCTAAAATGCCGAATCGCCATAACGAAGGCGAAATGTCGCGTAACTACACTTCCTATAACTTCCAAGTTTTGCGCGACGACATTTTTATGCTCGGCAAAGACGGAACGGTAACAGGTCATCGGGTTGCGCCGGTGCGTTCCTCGTCGGCAGTTTTGGTCAGTTCGCAAAACCAAAACCGCGAGTGGATTTATTCGCAGCAGCAAACCGTTTCGGCGGAAGGTATGGCGGGACAGGCATTTAACACGCACGTTCCGCACACGGTTCGCGGCAAGGAAACCAAACAATGCAGCGATTGTCATATTTCTCAAGAAGGCGACAACAATGCGTGGCTTGCTCAAGTTATGCTTCAAGGCACAAATTTTGTCAATTTTTTAGGACAATACGTTTATATTGCCGCGACTCATTCACTTGAAGCCGTCGCGGTTACCGAACGCACCGAACCGCAAGCGGTTTATGGCAGCAATCTGCATAAACTTGCCTATAAGGATAACTACGATAAATTTGTAAATAACGGGCGAAAACTCGGCAGATTTTATGAACATAAAGGAAATCCCGAAGTTTTGCAGGTGCAGGTGCGCGGCGAATACGCATATGTCGCGGCTGGAAAAGGCGGTTTGCGCGTTTATGATGTCGCTCAGATTGACCATAAAGGCTTTTCCGAACGAATTGTAACCGCACCCGTTTCGCCTTTTGGACAAAGATTTTATGTTAATACAAAATATGCAACCGCCGTTGCGTCGCCCTCGACTTTGGCAGTTGACCCGGTGCGAAACCGATTGGTGCGCGACGAAAACGGTAATCTTAAATCAGTTCCGCCCGAGGTGGCTGTCAAACTCAGCCAACAGGCACAGCGCGAAGGCAAACCGAATCCCGCCGTCAATGAGGAAGAACCGATTCATCCGCTTTATGCTTATTTGTATGTAACCGACCGCGAAGAAGGTTTGATTTTGGTCAATGCCGCAACCTTGCTCGACGGCGACCCGCAAAACAACTTCCTGTCGCGTGCGCTGACCTATAATCCCGACGGAATCTTAAATGGCGCAAACAACATTACCATCGCGGGAAATTTTGCATATATTACAACGGGCAGCGAACTTGTCATCATAAATTTGTCTGACCCGTTGAAACCGCAAGTTACTACGCGAGTTTCTTTTAACCATCCGAAAACGGCTGCGATTCAATACCGTTATGCTTTTGTGGTCGACGGCGACGGGCTGAAAACGCTTGATATTACCGAATTGCAAACCAAAGGCGTGGTTAATCTAGTTGAAAATTCGCTTGTTTCGCTCAAATCGGCAAAAGATGTTTATCTGGCAAGAACCTATGCTTATGTTGCCAATGGTGAGGAAGGCATTGCGATAATTGACATCGAAAAGCCGGAATCACCGAAACTTGTGCAAATGTATAATGCGGACGGAAATTTGAACGACACGCATCAAGTCAAAGTCGGAATGACAAACGCAAGTCTTTATGCGTACGTTGCGGACGGAAAAAACGGTTTAAAGGTTTTGCAGTTGACCGATCCCGAAACGATGCCGGAATATGCTGGTTTTAGTCCGAAGCCGGAGCCGAAACTAATTGCATCGTTTCAAACAAAAGGCGAGGCTCTGGCGATTTCCAAAGGTTTAGACCGCGACCGCGCGGTTGACGAAAGCGGCAATCAGATTGCGGTTTTCGGCAGACGCGGAGCGCGTCCATTCCGTTTTGACGAAATGATGCGAATGTCGCGCACTTTAGACGGAACGGGCGAAGTTTTAAAGGTTTCCGATAAACCAAAACCGTCTTCAAAAACGCAAAGTTCGGAAAAGCCGCCGACAAGTTGGTTGAATTTTATAAAATCGTTGCTATTTTTCGGAACTATCGGATTTGGATTTGTTTTGGTTGGACTTCATTTAAAACGAAAAACTATGTAGGTAATGGTAAATGGTAAATGAAAATCTCGTAGTTGGGTCATTTACCATTTACCATTCATTGCTTATTGTTCTTCTGTTTCGGGAACTTCTTCAAGTTTTGCCAAAGCGTCCTGATAAATTTTAATCTCGCCTTTGGCTTCCATTTCCTGCCGTCTGCTTGCCAGATAATCCTGAAAAACTTGTCCGCGTTTTTCTGTAAGTTTTGCCTCAATAAGCTGGTCTCGCTGTTTGGCAAAATCTTCCATACTGGCTTCCTCACGGCTTTTCACGCCGACGATATACCAATTTTCGCCAATTTTTATCGGTTCTTTGGTAACTTCGCCCGGCTTTAAACCATAAATTGCATCTTCTAACGCTTCGGAAGTTGCCGCACTCGGACCTTGCCCAAGCGGTGAACCTAAGAGAAAACTGTTTGCTTCCTGCGCCTTTAAACCTTTGGCTTGCGCGGCAGAACTTAAAACACTCGCGGAACTTGCATCGGCGGCAATTTGTTTGACAATTTCTTCGACTCTTGCTCGTGCCTGTTCAACCTTAACAGTTTCGGCAATTTGCTCCTTTACCTCGTCAAATTCGGCATCGCGCGGTTCTTTTTTGTCCACTAACATCGGAATCGCAAAACCGTTTTGGATGGGAATTTTGTCGCCGACATCGCCTTGATTTACAAGCGACGCGATACCTTCTTCAAACTGCGGCGAGTTGCCGATATTCGGCACATCGTCGCCCGGTTTGACATAACCTGTTTCGCGCACCATATCTTTTGGACTCATATTAGTTTGCGCGGCAAATTCTTCAGCTACTTTCTGTACATCTTTAACTTCCTTCAAACGGTCGTCAATTTTTTGCGCGAGTTCGGCGGCAGCGGCGTATGCGCGGCGGTTTCTCAAACTAACTTCAATTTCCTTTTTCGCATCTTCGTAAGTTTTCGGCACGCCTTCGCCGCGACGCAGAATAAAGTAACGGTCTTGATATTTAATCGGCTCGGTTACTTCGCCCGGCTGCATCATCAAAAGGCGTTGATACGGGTCTTCCGGTCTGCTCGGATTTGCCTTAACTAAACCGGGGAATTTCCCACCGTTAGCGGCGGTTGCCGGGTCTTCGGATTGACCTTTTGCAAGTTCGGCAAAGGCTTCTTCGGAAATTTTTCCGTTCTCTTTCCGAGCCTGCGCTACCAATTCATTAGCTTTTGCTAGAACCTGCGCATCTTGTTCAGGTTTTGGCACACGCAAAACGATTTGCTGCCCCTGAATGCCGGCTTGTTTTTTGTCATCGGGAATCTTTTCGTATTCGGCTTTCAAATCTTCTTCAGAAATCTGCAGTTTTTCGCCGATTTTCGAAGTATTCAGAAAAATATAGCGAATTTTCTTTTGCGGAACATTAAAATAATAATTTTGCTTATTTTGCTCAAAATAATTTTTCAACTCTTCATCAGTCGGTTTAATGGTTTGCGCCAAATCCGCGCTGCTGACCGGAACATAAGTTAAATCAAACTTTATATTTTTGCGTTTGTAATCATTTAAGACTTCTTCTTCAGAAACTGTTACGCCCGAAGTCAGAAAGGCTTGTATTTTCTTCCCGCTCAACTGGTCGCGGACCGATTGCTCAAAATTTTTAACGCTGCCGAACTGCTCGGTAACATTTTGTTCATAACGCGCCTGATCGAACGGCAGATCGCCTTCTTCCGGTTTATTTTGTTGGCGGATATAGCTTGCAACTTCTGCATCCGTTGCCACTAAACCCAGCCGTTTGGCTTCTCCGCGAATGATGCGTTCACGAATCATCCCGTCAAGAAAAAATTTAGCCGGAAGCGGTCGCCCCAAACGGCTCATATTTTCTTGCTGCATGGCTAAATCGGCAACAGTTATGTTTTCGCTTCCAACTTTGGCAACCGCCGTTTCGTCCCGTGCCAAATCACCCTGCACATTACTGGGTGTCGGCGCATAGAATAAAATTAAACTTGCCACCATTACTATGGAAAAAAGTAAAAGAACGAAATTGCGCGTTCTTTCCATTCGCTTAAAAAACTTTAACATCTATTATTTCCTGCTTATTTGAAGATTAGTTCTATTTTACTACGAGATTGTCAGTTTGGACAAAGCGCGATTTTATCAGATTATATCGTAAAGTCCAACGTGAAGCGAGTTGACCGTTAAAGATGGACTTTGAAGTATGTTTTTACTTATTTGATTAAACGCTTTTACCAAAAAAAATTATTGTTTTTAAGAATAAGTTCTCAACAGCATTTTTAAATAATATCTTAAAATGCAATAATTAAGTTAAATTACATTAAAAAATAGGAGCTAAATTTTAATATGCGTTTAAAACTAAACATAATTTCAACATCCATTTTGATGTTTGCACTTATGCTGTCGTCGGTGTCGTTGGCGGTTGCCAAACCTGACGAAGGAATGTTCACGCCCAACCAAATCAGCCAGCTTGGACTGGCAAGAAAAGGTTTGAAAATCAAACCCTCCGACATTTACAACCCAAACGGCGTTAGTTTATCCGATGCGGTTATCCGTTTAAGTATCGGCTGCACGGCGGAATTTGTTTCGCCCGAAGGTCTGATTTTAACCAATCATCATTGCGGTTTTGACGCGCTTGTGTCTGCGTCAACGCCGGAGAAAGATTTTGTCGAAATGGGTTACAAAGCCGATTCCCGCGCTCAGGAGCTGCCTGCCAAAGGTTATTCGATATTTTTGACGCAGCGCGTCGAAGACGTTACGGCTAAAATTAATAAAGGCACGGAAAACTTGACGGGTGAGGCTCTCGCGCAAGCCATCAAGAAAAATATCGAACAAATCCAACAGCAGGAACAAGCCAAAGCCCCAAAAGGCTCGACGATTCGCATTCAAGCCTTAAACAGCGGCTTTTTTTATTATCTTTATCAAACGATGCAGGTAAAAGACGTGCGCGTGGTCTATGCGCCGCCGAGAAATATCGGCGTGTTCGGTGGCGACCCGGACAATTTTGAATGGACGCGGCACACCGGAGATTTTACTTTTCTGCGGGCGTATGTCGCGCCGGACGGAACATTCGCCGAATATTCGCCGAATAATGTTCCGTTCAAACCGAAAAAGTTTTTGACAATGAATATCGGCGGGCTAAATGAAGACGATTTTGTTTTTGTTATGGGTTATCCGGGCGGCACGACGCGCTACCGCGAAAGCCAATCAATCGAATATGCCCAAAACGTCAACTTTCCTTTTCTCGCCGCATATTTGCAGGCGCGAAGCGACGCGCTTAACAAAGTCGGCGAAACGAGCGAAGGAAAACGTATAAAATTTCAATCCGATATTGCTAATCTGGATAATTATAGAAAGGTTTATAGCGGCAGTCCGATCGCCTTAAAACGGGCTGATGCGATTAACAAACGCCGCGCCGAAGAAGCCAGATTTGCCGCTTGGATAATGGCAAACCCGCAGCGACAGGCTAAATACGGCGAAGTTTTGCCGAGTCTGAAACGACTTTCCGCTGAAACTTCCCCAACGGCGCAGCGTGATGTTGTTTTGCAGAGGCTTCCGAATCCGACTTTAACACCCGTTTTCAAACAAGTTTATGACGCGGTTTTAGCTGTCCAACAAGGCAAAAATCTTACGCAAAGTGAAAAACAAGAGAAATTAGCCGAGATTCAAACTGCTTACAAAGACCGCGAACCGATTGCCGAACGCGAACTGTTAAATTTTTTCTTGAAAATGATGGCGGATTTGCCCGCCGGTCAAAAGTTTGCGGCGGCGGAAAATCTTTTCAATCGCTTTGAAGGCAAAGAACGCCGCCTCGCCGAAGCGACATTTGCCGAATCTATCGCCGAAAGAGAAAATTTCGACACGCCCGAAAAGGTTATCAAACTTTACGATATGTCTTTTAAAGATTTACAGAAAAAATATCCGAATATCGTAGAATTCGTCACGGCTTTAGGACAGGAAAAAGATGCGTTAGCGGCGCGGACGGCGAAATTTAACGGCGATATTGACCGATTGAGATTGCTCTATCAACAAGGAATGTCGGAAATGGAAGGCACTCGTCCTTATCCTGATGCTAATTCAACTTTGCGCTTTACTTACGGTTACGTCAAAGGTTACAGCCCGCGCGAAGCCGTCAGATACAGTCCGTTCACGACGCTCAGGGGAGTTATTGAAAAAGATACCGGCGTAATTCCGTTCGATGTGCCGCAAAAGTTAAAAAACTTACAGCGCACGAAGGATTTCGGCAGATTTGGTGAAAACGGCAGTGTTCCCGTGAATTTCCTGGCAACCACCGATATTATTGGCGGAAATTCGGGAAGTCCGGTTTTGAATGCTTACGGCGAGCAAGTCGGCTTAGTTTTTGACGGAAACTATGAAGGTTTGGGCAATGACCTTTACTATGATGAAAATTACGGACGCACTATTGCCGTTGACATTCGCTATGTTCTTTTTGTAACCGAAAAATTCGGCAATGCCGGATGGATTCTGAACGAAATGACCATCAAAGGCGGAAGGGCGACGAAAGCAAAACGTGCTACTGCCGAGTAAAGGAATTTCCAAACAGGATGGACAGGATAAGCAGGATTTGTCGAGCAAAACCACATCCTGTAAATCCTGTATATCCTGTTTGAATTCCCTAATTTTAGTAGGCAAGTTTAATATAATTCATCCCGCGCAGAATAACCTTTTGTCGTCTCACGACGCGCTTCGGATTTTTCTTCGGATTAAAGACATTGAGCGGAGAAGGAATCATTGCCGCCAAATACGCGGCTTCCTGCGGCGTGAGATTTGATGCGGATTTTTTGAAGTAATAACGCGAGGCGGCTTCCGCGCCGTAAACGCCGTCGCCCCATTCGATAACATTCAGATAAAGTTCTAAAATGCGTTTTTTCGAGAGTTCACGCTCAAGAAAATATGTGATAACTGCTTCGCGCCCTTTTCGCAGGAAATTACGGTCTTCCGATAAATAAAGGTTTTTGGTAAGCTGCTGAGAAACGGTTGACGCGCCGCGTTTGAAACTCGGCATCGGCGGAATCCAATCGTTTGGGTCGTAATCGCCTTCTTGTTTGGCTTCCCTTTCGGCTTCCTTTTGCGCTTCGTCCCAGACTTTTTGAATCGCGTCCCAATCAAATCCGTGATGCTCAAAAAAATGCGAATCTTCACCCGCCAGAACAGCACGCTGCAAGTGCGGCGAGATTTGCCCAATCGGCATCCAGATCATATATTTGCGCGGCTCTCTGCCTTCGGAAACAGCTTCCGCAATACGGTATTGAATCAATGAGGTCGTCGTCGGATTTTCGGTGCGGAGTTTTGAGATGTTCGGAAACATCAGAACTTCAAAGCCGAGCCAAGCGATGACCGCGCCGACCAAGATAAAGAATAAAACTTTTGTCCAATACCACATTTTAATTTCGGATTTTAGGCGGCGGATTGCTGACGATAATAATTTTTTCCGACCAGAGCTTCCGTCTGTAATTTAACCGATTATCTTCTTAATTCTGCTTTTGTGCATTATTGTTTATCCTTGGTTTTTCCTTGACAATTTTATTGACTCCGTAATCAATCCGTTTTTTTCCGGCTTCGGCTGTTTCCAGCAGTTCTGCGGCTTGCAGGTTTGATTCATCAAGTTTTACAGCCTTTTTTAATGCACTGACGGCTTCGTCATAGTGGGCAAGTTTTATCAGAATTGCGCCGAGGTCGGTTTGATATTGGCTGTCTTCGGGCTTGAGTTTAACGGCTTGGCGCAAGGCTTTTTCCGCCTCCTTATCCTGGTCTAATTTGTTGTAAGAAAGTCCGAGATTATAATGTGCCGCGTCATCCTTCGGATTTTTTGCCACAATCTTTTTATAAACCTTAACCGCGTTTTCAAACGCTTTGTCCGATTTACTCAATTTCGGTACATCTTTTTTGCCTTTTTTGGTCGGAGTCGGTGTTGGCGTTTCGTCGGGATTTTCCGTCGCTTCCGGTTCATTTTCGAGAAGCGAATAAGTAATGCCGAGTTTGAAATAGGCTTCGGCTAAATCAGGATTTAATTTGACGGCTTGTTTGTAAGCGTCAACCGCGTTTTCGTTTTCGTTGGCATCAAAAAATTTGTTGCCTTCCGCCAGAGCCGTGTCTGCATCCGGATAATCCGGGAGCGGAGTTTCTGCCGCTTTGAGGTCGGCATTTACTGCTTGGTCGGCTTCCGCCATCGGCGCAGGCGTTGTTGATAAATCCGCTTGATTTGCGTTTATTTCTGCCGTGTTATCGCTGCAATTTAACTGTAAAAACACGAGCACAGTTAAAAATATATTGATAAAAACTTTTTTCATACTACTTTTTCTAAAAATGAATTCTTAAATTTGTCGGCGGAATTTTCAGCCCGGCGGAAAGACAAACGGGCGACCGCCGAGCAAATGAACATGCAGATGAAAAACAGTCTGTCCGCCGTTTTCATTGGTGTTAATAACTACCCGATAACCGTCTTCGGCAAAACCTTTCTCGCGGGCAATTTCGGCGCAGGTCAAAAGCAGATGTCCAAGCAGTTCCTTGTGTTTTTCGTCCGCTTTATCCAAAGACGCAAAATGCTCGCGCGGAATAACGAGCATATGTGTCGGAGCTTGTGGGCTGACATCGTTGAAAGCCGCGCAGACTTTATCTTGATAAACAAATTCGGACGGAATTTCGCCCGCGATTATTTTGCAAAAAATACAGTTTTCCTGTTCGGAACTCATTTGATTTTATTTCTCCGCTAAAAGTTTGACAATCATTTCCCGAATTTCTTCTTCACGGTTCGGGCTTGATCCGGTTTCGACATATCGAACAATGCCTTTGCGGTCAATTAAAACCGCCGTCGGGATATTATTCGCGCCGTAAATAATTTGATTTGTATTATCTTTAGCGATGACAAAATCGTAAGGCAGACGCTCGGCTTTCTTAAATCGCTGCAAAAAGTTTAACTCTGTTGCATTGTCAACCCGGAAACCTTCGGCTTCGCCAAAATAGCGCGTAACGCCCAGAATTTCCAAGCCGTCTTTTTGAAATGTCTGATGCCATTCAATTAGCGACGGGAAAGCGTCCAGACACGGGCGGCACCACGTCGCCCAAAAATCGAGCAGAACGACTTTGCCGCGCAGACTTGCCAGAGTTTGCGCTTGTCCGGGAAACCAACTGTCAATATCAGTCAACTCCGGCGCGGTTTCGCCGAGCAATCTGTATTGTTTTTCGCGCTTTTTCAAACGCCGCACGACATCTTCCTGCAAAGCCTTAACCGTAAAATCTTTGGTCGCCTGCGCCAGCGCACTCGAATATAACTTTAACGCCAGCGGTTTGCGGTTGGTTTCAATCAAATACTCGATATTTTTATTGACGGCATAATAATAGAGAGGACTTGATTCAAACAAAACCGCCGCTTGCCGCAAATCCTTCAGCGCGTTTTCCGCTTCGGTCTGCTTTCCGTTTGCCTTGTAAATATCAAAAACGGTCATTCCCGCATCGAGCAGCTGATCCAGTGCTTTGGCGCGGGAAGAAGAATCCTTAAAAACCGTCTTGGTGGCGCGAAAGGCTTCTTCAGCGTGCGAGGCGGCTTTCGCAAAATTGTTTTCCGCCTGATAACCTTTCGCCAATTCACTTTCGATTTTGGCGCGTTCACTCAATTTCACCGGCTCGATTTTCAGATATTCAGCCAGAATTTTTTCGGCTTCGTCAAAATTTTTGCGCCGTGCCGCGATAACCACGTTGATTGAACGAGCTGTTTGTGCTTTTTGAATTTCAGGGTTTTCAACGGCAAGAAATTTTTGAAACGCTTCGGCGGCGTTGTCCGTGTTTTCCGCCAGCCAGTTGAGCATTCCGAGATAATAAAAATCCCCGCCTGCAAGATTTTCGCGGGTGGAAACAATGGCGGCATATTTCGCGGCAAGTTGTTTTTGCTCCAGAACGGTTTGCTTGTAAAGACTGTCGCTAAACGGAACTTTCTGGCGTTCAAAGTCAGCAAATTTGTTTTTGGCGTAGACATTTGCTTCATCAAACATCTGTTTAGCGGTTAATTCGTCCGTCGCCATCGTCGCCGTATTTGTCGGCGGCGGCGCGTTTGGGTTAACCCGCCGCGATTGCGCCAAACCGTTTATTGATAAAGATAAAAAAAGCAGAGATATAAATAATTTACGCATCGTTTTAAAGATAAAATTTTCTCAAAATTAATTTCCCGCAAAGAGGTATTTATATCAAAAGCTATAAAATTAAAGACAAAAAGTAAAAAAGTTCTTAAACTCTTTACTTCTTTGCGTCTTTGCGCCTTTGCGGGAAAATTTACTCCAAATTGCAAAGCCGTTTTTTAATTTCAAACCGCCTTCACCGCATTAAAACGGCGCGGACTGAAAACGTCTAAATACTTCGAGTCTGAATTTTCAACAATTCTATCAGCCATAATTTCCGCCGTCAGCGGCGCGAGCAAAATTCCGTTGCGAAAATGCGCCGTGGCAACAAAAAGATTTTCAACTTTGGGAAAATCGCCCAAAACAGGCAAGCCATCCGTTGCAAACGGACGCAACCCCGCCCATTTTTCACTGATTTCTAAATCTACAAGACCCGGCGCGATTTCCAAAGCGTTTCCCAGCAAAAAATCAATTCCGCTTGCCGTCACGCTTTTGTCAAAACCGGCATCTTCAACCGTCGCACCCGCCAAAATTCTACCGTCAAAACGCGGAACGAGATAACCTCGCGGGCTATAAATGACGCGGGAAAACAGGCGTTTAACGGTTTGAAAACTCAGCATTTGCCCGCGCATCGGTTTAATTTGATCAAAAACCGGAGCGTTTTCGCCGAATTTGATGAGCGAAGTCCACGCGCCCGTTGTCAAAATTACTTTTCTGCCAAAAAGTTTTCCCGCGGCAGTTTCCGTCCCAATGACCTTTCCATTTTCCGTCAGCAAACTTTTAACTTCGGCATTTTCGACGATTTGAATTTGATTTAATTCGGCAAACTTTTGCAAAGCCGTCAGCAATCTGCGGTTTTCAACCTGCCAGTCTTTCGGAAAAAACAGAGCTTCGCGCACTTCGGGCGAAACAAAAGGCTCAGCTTTCCGCACGTCGGCGGCAGTCAAATGATCGACCTCTAAACCCGCTTTTTTCTGCCACTCAAAGCGTCGACAAATTTCCGCCGAATCATTTTCCGTAAAAGCCAGATAAAGCGTCCCGCTTTGGTCGAGTTTAATATCAACACCGGTTTCGTCAAGCAATTCTTTGGCAAATTTCGAATACAAATCGTGACTTTCGCGGCAAAAATAAAAAAAATCATCGGCGTTATCGGTTTCGGCTTGCAGAGCTAACATTCCGGCGGCGGCATTTGAGGCTTCCATTCCGCACGTCTGATTTTTTTCGAGAATCGTTACGCGCTTCACGCCTTTGCGCCGCAGCTGCCGCGCCAACGCCAAACCGATTACGCCGCCGCCGATGATTAAAACATCTGTTGTTTTTGAAAAATTCATTAAAACATTTCGCCCGTTGTTCGTTGCCGACACAATAAATCTTACATTATAAGATAACGAACATCTAACCCGAAAGCCGTGCAAAATTTACAAATTCATAAATCAATTATGTGATAATCAATTATGCTTTTTCTGCACAAACCTTCGGACAAAGAAATCAGCGAATTTATCGCCAGACAATCGCGCCTGCCGTTTTCATACAACGAAATTGGCGCGACTAAAGTCCATAATGCGCCCAAAGGTTATCCGATAAATCATTTTCGCAAGGAGTTGGGCAAAGGTCAGGAAATTTACAAAAATGCGACGGACGCGCTTTGCTCGTGGCAGATGTATGCTTTGGATTGGACACGGGTTTTCCCGTCAAACGTGCCGATAAAGAAGGGCGAAGTTGTCGCGGTTCTGGCAAATCATCTCGGCATCCGGTCGTTGAATCCGTGCCGGATTGTTTATGTGATTGACGAAGAAAACGAACAATTTCAACGATTCGGCTTTGCGATTGGAACTTTATCCGCGCATTCGGAAAAAGGCGAAGAACAATTTTTAATCAAACGGAATAAAGAAACAGACACGGTTTTTTATGAACTTTATGCTTTTGCAAAACCGGAGAATTGGCTGGCAAAAATCGGTTCTCCGTTTGTCAGTTATATTCAAAAACGCTTTGCGGCGGAATCTTACGAAGCAATGCGGAAAGCCGTTGTTCAAAGGCAAAAATAAATCTTTGCTAACAATAAATATGTTTCGATACAAATTGGCAGACAATTTACAGCATCCGATTTGCTGCGCCCGACATCAATCAAAATGTTCGTGTCAAAAATGGTAAAAGCCATATTTATTTCGTCCACTCGGTTTGACGAATTCCGCGCACCCAAGCCGAACTGTCTTGCAAATCTTCGCGGTCTTTCCATATTCCGACAAAATTTTCTTCGCTTAAATTACCGTTAATCATTTTCTCATCTTTTTTGCCATAACGCTGACGCAGAAAAGCGACAAAATCTTCAACCTCGCGGCGGGCTTCGGGTGGCAGAGTGGCATATTTACGGATGATTTCTTCGTTTGTCATAGATAAAAAATAACAGACTTTCGCAAAATTTTCTAATTTTTCTTTCGTGCCTGCGACTGCACTGCCGTAATCGCCACCGCGTCAACAATATCTTCGGCTTTGCAGCCGCGCGAAAGGTCGTTGCACGGTTTGTCTAATCCTTGCAGAATCGGTCCGATAGCAGTTCCACCAGTTAATCTTTCCGTTAATTTATAAGCGATGTTGCCCGCATTTAAATCGGGAAATATCAAAACATTAGCTCGTCCGGCGACGCTCGAACCGTTTGCTTTTGAAGCCGCAACCGACGGAACGAGCGCAGCATCCGCTTGCAGTTCGCCGTCAACTTCCAAATCGGGAACGCGCACGCGAACGGTTTTCATCGCTTCGATAACCTTGTCAACTAATTTGTGTTTGGCACTCCCCTTTGTTGAAAAAGACAGCATTGCCACGCGCGGCTCAACATTTAATAAAGCGCGGCAGGAATCAGCCGAAGCGATAGCGATTTCCGCGAGTTCTTCGGCATTCGGGTCAATGACAACGCCGCAATCGGCGTAGATAAGCGCACCTTCGTATCCGAAATTTTTGTCGGGAACAACCATTAGAAAGAACGAAGAAACAATTTTAAAGCCCTGCCGCGCACCGACACAGCGCAGCGCGGCGGCAACCGTGTGTGCCGTGGTGTTGGTTGCGCCCGCGACCGAGCCGTCAGCTTTCCCAAGTTTTACAAGCAGATTTCCGTAATAAAGCGGGTCTTTAACAGTTTGTTCGGCTTCTTCCAAAGTTACACCTTTGGCGCGGCGCAGTTCATGATAAAACATCGCCGTTTTACCAAAATCAGCGGATTTGCGATGGTCGAGAATTTCCACGCCGTTTAAATTTACGTTTGCCGCCTGCGCCGCTTCACGAATCTTTTCTTCGTCGCCGATTATAGTAATTTCAGCAATTTTGTCGCGGACGCACATTTCCGCCGCCTGTATTATGCGAATATCTTCGCCTTCGGGCAAGATGATGTGTTGGAGATTTTCGGAAGCACGCCGTCGAATGTTTTCTAGTATCATTATTGTTTGTCCTTTGTCCTTTGTCCTTTGTTCTCCGCATTAAAAATTAAGTTCAAACCGCAACAATAAGCAAATGACTAAGAACAAAGGACAAAGGACGAATCTAAATTTACCACACAACTTTTACCGTGAAAACTTGCAAAAACGGCGCGATATTCTTTAGACTGAATAAAACAAAAAAAGGAGCAAACAAGATGACCAAACCGCAAACGGCGAAAGCCGTTAAACCGACGCGCAAAGAAAAGTCGGAATTAAAAGACAGAATGAAAAATCTGTTGATGTTTCTGCCGAATATGGTGAAACTTTTCGGCAGACTTTTGACCGATAAGCGCGTTCCGACAACGGAAAAAATTCTGGTCGTCGGCGCAATAGTTTATGTCATTATGCCGCTTGATTTTATTCCCGACGTGATTCCGTTTGCCGGTCAGGTTGACGATTTATATCTGGTTGCGCTGACTTTGCTGCGCTTATTAAGTCAAACTGATGCGAAAGTTTTGAGCGAGCATTGGACGGGCGGCGGCGATATTGCGTCGTTAGCCGATTCGGTTGCAAACATTGCGCCGATGCTTTTGCCAAAAAGAGTTTCGCGCGTTCTTTCTGCTAAAGTTGAACTCACGCCTGCCGTCAAAACATTGACCGAAGTTGTGGAAAAGAAACAGCCGTTGGTAGTTGAAATTCCGCAAGTCGAAAAAGGTGAAAAAGCTAAAATTGCTTCGTCTTAAGAAGGCAAATTTTTCACTAATTTTTCAATGTCGTTCTGATTATTAAAAAAATGCGGTGCAATGCGGATTCGGTCATTGCGCGGCGAAACGATGATTTGTTCGCGCTGCAAATGTTCGGCGATTTGCGTCGGCGACAGATTGCCGCCGTATTTGATACAAACGATTTGCGATTTTTCGCCTGCTTTGCGTGAACTTACAATTTCGTAATTTTCCATCGGCAATATCTCGCACAAATAATCGGTTAAATCTTCCAGATAATTCTTGATTTTTTCCGCGCCTGTATTCAACAAAAGTTTCGCGCTTTGCTCCAATCCGTAAAACAGCGACGAACAGCTTGTTCCCGTTTCCCAAGCCAGTGCGTTTGGTTTATATTTCTGCTCGACATCTTCAAAATCCCAAGCGTCTTCAACACTAATCCAGCCGACCAGAGTCGGTTTAATTCGTTCCCGCGCCTTGTCGGAAAGATACAAAATGCCGCAACCTTCGGGCGAACACAGCCATTTGTGGCTTGCTCCGGCGGCGATGTCAATCATTTGCGCGGGCAAATCAAATGGCATCGTGCCAAACGCCTGAATAATATCAACCGCAAAAAGCGCGCCAACTTTTCGCGCCGCTTGCCCGATTCTTTCCAAATCGGCGCAAAAACCCGAACCGTATTGCACCGCGCTGATTGAAACAAGTTTCGTATTTGTATCAATCAAACCGAGAAATTCTTCCAAATCAATCCGCCCGTTTCTTTCCGAACATAAACGAAGTTCAACACCAAAATCATCTCTAATTCGCCGCCAGGCGTAAAAATTTGCGGGAAACTCTTTGGCAAAGGTTACGATATTGTCGCCCGCCCGCCACTTCAAACCGTTGGCGACAGTGGAAAATCCGTCGGATGTATTTCGCATAAACGCAATTTGCTCAGATTTTACATTGAGCATTTGCGCGATAACTTCGCGGGCGCGGTTTTTCGTCGCCACCCATTCATTAAAATTGGCAGAACCGTTTTCGGAAACGTCTCGCAGTTGCGAAGCGACGGCTTCAACCGCTATCGTCGACAGCGGCGCAACTGCTGCGCTGTTTAGATAAGTGTAGTTTTTTGCAGCCGGAAAAAGTTCACGAATTTTATCGTTCAATTGATTAAACTCCTTTTATTTTTTGACATTCAGCAGACTTACCCGTAATTTTAAAGTTGGACTGGAAATTGTTCCAACTTAATGCCTCAATTTATACATCGAAATCACTTAATTATGTTTGATTTTCAAAGAAAAAACCAATTTGACTTCGGCGTTGTTTCGGCAACGGATGACCGCGACATTGAAGTTGTTCGCTTGAGAAGCGAATCAAGACAAGGGCTTTGGTCGGAGAGCCTGAAACTTCTGCGCGATATTATTTTAATCATCGCCGTCTTTGTTTTATTCGGCGTTTTTGTCGCGCAGCCGGTTGTTGTCGAAGGCACTTCGATGCTGCCGCAGCTTCACGACGGCGAGCGTCTGCTTGTCAACAAAATGGTTTATTATAAGTTCCAAAGTGTCAGTTGGGGACATCTTGAGCGCGGCGACATTGTGGTTTTTTGGTATCCGCACGACCCTGATAAAAGTTATGTCAAGCGGATTATCGGTTTGCCGGGCGAAACGGTTGAACTGCGGAACGGAAAAGTTTTTATCAACGGCACGGAATTAAACGAATCTTATCTCGATACGGAACACAACCAGAGTTTGCCGAATTTTCCGATGAAGAGAGTCGAAGAACATTATTATTTCGTGATGGGCGACAACCGCGATAATTCTTCCGACTCGCGTTATTGGGGCTTAGTTCCCGAAAAATATATTTACGGCAAGGCGTTTTTCCGTTATTGGAAACCTTCGGAAATCGGTTTTCTGGAGCACGGCAAATATAATATCGAAGAAGTAAAGCCGGATGATATTCGCGCCGAAAGCGAAGAATAAGACCGGGAGCGCGGGCATCTTGCCCGCCTTGAGCGCGTTAGCGCGAAAAAGATTTTACGTCGCCGAGGCGACGTTTGCGGGCAGGATGCCCGCGCTCCGACTAATGAAAAAAGCAATTTTGGTTCTCGAAGACGGCAGAACATTTCGCGGCGAATCTTTCGGCGCAGAAGGCGAAACATTTGGCGAAATGGTTTTTAATACTTCAATGACCGGCTATCAGGAAATTTTGACCGACCCGAGCTATGCCGGACAAATTGTTTGTATGACATATCCGCTCATCGGAAATTACGGCGTGAACGAAGAAGATACCGAATCGCGCCGTCCGTGGGTTGAAGGTTTTGTCGTCCGCGAAGCAAGCCGAATTGCTTCAAACTGGCGTTCAACCGAAACTTTGGATTCATATTTGAAACGCCACAAAATCGTCGGCATCGAACATATTGACACACGCGCACTTGTTCGACATATTCGGAGCAAAGGCGCGATGCGAGCCGCGATTTCAAGTGCTAATTTGGACGAAAAACGTCTTTTGGAAAAGGTGAAAAGTTCGCCCGAAATGAAAAACCGCGAACTTGCTAGTGCGGTAACAATCAAAGAATCTTTTGAATATAAAACAAACGGCACGAAAAAATTTCACGTCGTTGCCTACGATTTCGGCGTAAAAACCAATTCCTTGCGCGAGTTTTCAAAATTCGGTTGTCGTCTGACAGTTGTTCCCGCCGAAACTTCCGCCGAAGAAGTTTTAAAGATGAAACCCGACGGAATTTTTCTCTCAAACGGTCCGGGCGACCCATCTTCGATGAAAAAAGTTGTTGCGGAAATAAAGAAGTTGACCGAAAAAAACGTGCCGATGTTCGGAATTTGTCTCGGACATCAGATTTTAGGACAAACCTTCGGTGGCGAAACTTACAAATTAAAATTCGGACATCGCGGCGGAAATCAGCCGATTAAGGATTTAACGACGGGAAAAATCGAGATTGCTTCGCACAATCACGGCTTTGCGGTTGAAGCAAAAAGTTTGCCGGAAGATGTCGAGATAACGCACATCAATCTTAATGACCAAACGGTTGCCGGTCTGCAACACAAAACTCTGCCGATTTTCAGCGTTCAATATCATCCTGAATCCGCGCCCGGTCCGCACGATTCGCACTATCTTTTCGAGCGTTTCATCGAGTTGATGGATAAGACGAGCAAAAATACCAAAACCTGATTTTTACTTTTTCACTCTTTCACTTTTTCACTCTCGCCAACTTTGCGTTAAAATCTCTCAAATGAATGAAATAAATGTTATCGGCGGCGGTTTAGCCGGAGTTGAAGCGGCATGGCAAGCGGCGGAAAGCGGCGTGAAGGTGAAACTTTATGAAATGCGTCCCGTTCGGCAAACACCGGCGCATCGCACTGAAAAACTCGCGGAAATTGTTTGCTCAAATTCGTTAAAAAGCGATGAAGTCGGAACTGCGCCGTATTTATTAAAGGAAGAATTGCGGCGCGGAAATTCGCTGGTGATGGAAGCCGCCGAAGCGACAAAAGTTCCGGCGGGCGCGGCACTTGCGGTTGACCGCGGGAAATTTGCCGATTTTATTACGGAAAAAATCGAAAATCATCCGAATATCGAGCTAATTCGGGAAGAAATCAAGAAAATTCCGCCCGACGAAATTACGATTATCGCCACAGGTCCATTGACGAGCGACGCTCTGACGACGGAAATAATGAAACTGACGGGCGACGACCAGCTTTATTTTTATGATGCAATTGCGCCGATTGTCGCGGCGGATTCGATTGATATGCAGATTGCTTTTAAAGCGGCGCGTTACGGCAAAGGCGGCGACGATTATATAAATTGCCCGTTTGATAAAGAGCAATACGAAACTTTTTACAACGCGCTGGTTGAAGCAAAATCAGTTCCATTAAAGCGTTTTGAAGACACAAAATGGTTTGAATCGTGTCTGCCGATTGAGGAACTTGCGCGGCGCGGCGTTGACACTTTGCGTTTTGGTTGTATGAAGCCGAAAGGTTTGCCGCTTCCAAAAACCGGACGCGAACCTTATGCGGCAGTTCAGTTAAGACAGGAAAATTTGATGGCGGACGCTTACAGCTTAGTCGGTTTTCAAAATCATCTGCGTTACGGCGAGCAGGAAAGAGTTTTGAAATTAATTCCGGGACTTGAAAACGCCGATTTTCTGCAATTCGGACAGATTCACCGCAACACTTTTATCAATTCGCCAAAGGTTTTGACAGACACTTTGCAAACAAACAAAAATCCGAATTTGTTTTTTGCCGGACAGATTACGGGCGTTGAAGGTTACATCGAATCAGTTGGAACAGGCTGGTTGACCGGCTTAAACGCGGCGCGAATTGTAAAAAATCAAAATTTGATAAATGCGCCTACGACGAGTGCAATTGGCGCGTTATGCCGTTATGTTACAAATGCGGAAACGAAAAATTTTCAGCCCATCAATATCACGTTTGGCTTGCTCGAACAGCTGCCGCCGGAACTGCGTAAAAAATATCGCAATAAGCGTGAACGCCATCAAATTCAAGTGGAATTGGCGCTTCAAGATTGGAACGCTTGGCTCGTTTTGATAAATCAGACGGCTTTCAAAGCGCACAAATAAAATATGTCGACAATTGTGGTTGTAAAAAAAGACAGCTATGCGACGATTGCCGCCGACACTTTAACGACTTTCGGGAATACGAAAGAATCTGCAGAATATATTGTCAACAGCGAAAAGATTTTCAAATGTCGGGAAAATTATATCGGCGTTACCGGCTCGGCGAGTTTGGGTATCGCGGTTGAAGATTTCTTGGCAAAAACGAAGAAAAAAGTTTCGTTTAAAAATACAATCGATATTTTTCGCTTCGGGCTTCTACTTCATAAGGAACTAAAGGAAAATTATTTTCTCCGCGCCGATGACGAAGAAGATTTTGAAACATTCAGAGGCGATGTTTTGATAGTGAATCCGAACGGAATTTTCGGCTTGAGTTCTTATCGTTATGTGCAGGAATTTTCAAAGTTTTACGCTAATGGAAGCGGAAGCGAATACGCGCTCGGCGCGATGTTTGCCGTTTATAATAACGCAGATAAAAATTCCGAAGAAGTTGCGCGGTTAGGCGTGCGGGCAGGCGCAGAATTCGACGATGGTTCGGGTTTGCCGATAACTTCTCACACAATCAAATTAAATGGCTGAACCGTTCGGGATTTTTATAATTGCTGCGATTTTTGTCGTTGCAATTCTCTATTCTTCAGTCGGACACGGCGGCGCGTCGGGTTATCTGGCGGTGTTGGCTTTTTTGGCAGTTTCGCCGACTGTTACGCGCCCGACGGCTTTGATTTTGAATCTCTTCGTTGCGTCAGTCGCGTTTGTGCAGTTTTACCGCGCCAAACATTTCGATTGGAAAATTTTTCTGCCGTTTGCCGCGGCTTCGATTCCGTTTGCGTTTTTGGGCGCAACAATTCATTTGCCGACAACCGTCTACAAAATAATTCTCGGCATAACTTTACTGCTTGCGGCAATTCGGCTGATGGTAAATCTAAAATCCGAAAACGAACCGCGTGCGCCGAAAATCTGGATTTGTTTAATTATCGGCGCGATTCTAGGTTTTGTTTCCGGCTTGGTTGGTGTCGGCGGCGGAATTTTCCTGACACCGATTTTGCTTTTAATGAATTGGACGGAAACAAAAAAAGCGGCGGGAATTTCCGCGCTGTTTATTCTGGTCAATTCAATTTCGGGACTTTTGGGAAATTATGTGCAAGCCATACAGGTGCCGACAAGCGTCTGGATTTGGATTGCGGCGGCGGTCATCGGCGGAATAATCGGCTCGACGCTCGGCAGTTATCGTTTTAATTCATTAACTTTAAGGCGAGTTCTGGCTGTCGGATTGCTGATTGCTGGCATAAAATTGATTTTCACTTAAAAAAATAGCCTGAGTTTTATAAAACTCAGGCTGTAAAAAGCGCAACCGATACTTCTAGCCACGCGCAACTTTTATCAAAACTTAGTTTGGAAACGGGATATTTTTCCACCAGTCGTTGTTGCTCCGACGATTGCGATTGCGGTTGTTATTGTAATCATCGTTGCGATTATTGCGATTATTGCGGTTGTTATAATTGTAGTTATAAGCATCTGCCAATATTCGCAAATCTTGCCGAATGGCATTCCAATCTCTGTTAAGATTATTACTCAGACGGGCGCGTGAAACTGCGCGGTCAAGTTGGCTGCCTAAACTCAAAACTTGGCGGACTTCATCAGCACTGTCGTTATAATCGCGTCGGTTGTCATATTCATCATCGAGATTTTCAGCCGCGTCTCTGAAGCTGTCGGCTAATTGGTTAATACGGTCTTCACGTCGCCGGTCATCATAACGGCTTCGGTCAAGTTCGCGGTCAATCTGACGCGCAAACTGCTTACTGCGGTTTTTTAGGTTTTTGACAGTTGACTGCAAATTACGATTATATCTGCCATTGCGGTTATAATCGTCGTTGCGATTGTTGCGGTCATTGCGCCACTGCGCGGAAGCGATCGCCGGTAAGCCTAAAATTAAGAGAGAGAAAGCAAAAACTGCAATTAAACTTCTAAAACGATTCATAATGGTTTCTCCTGTGTTATAAATTCCGTTGGCAACGCTCAAATTTCTTTGTGGCAGCGGCTGCCTTCTCTTGCGCTTAACTGCAAAGCTTGTGCCATTTATTTTGATGTGTTTGCTGCAACCAAAGAAGTCCTGCATTTACAAGGCTTTTCCATATAATTAGCTGAAATTTAATTTTATGACTCAACGATATTTGATTTGATTTGTGTTCCAAATGGTTAATCGTCTGACGCAGATTGTCGAAAGAAAATACCATATCAGAAGCACATTGATAATTAACTTACGTTTCAGTTTTGTTTAAAACCGCGCAAAATTAAGGAATAGGGTTTCTGCAATATCCGAATTTTTGTTCTTCAGATATCTAAATCCCACAAAAAAAGGAGTTGGCGATTGCAAATCAATTATTGCAATCGCCAACTCCTTTTTCAAACTTATTTTAGGTTTCTAATTTCCCAAAGCTTTCGCCGCGTTCAGTCTACCGCCGCTTTCGACTTTGCCGTTGAGCGAATCAATTTTATCAACTGATTGCAAAATACGCTCGCGCAGTTTTTCAACCGAAAGTTTCGGTTCGCTTGCTAAAACCAAAGCCGCTGTTCCGGCGACATACGGCGTTGCCATTGAAGTTCCCGATGCTTCGCGGTAACTATCGCCCAGCCAAGTGCTGAGAATATCCTTACCCGGTGCGGCAATATGAACGGTTTTTATGCCGAAATTTGAAAACGAAGCAAGTTGGTCGCTGCGGTCAAGCGCGGCAACGCTGATGACATTCGGCAAATCGTAATTTGACGGATAATGCGGGCTTCGGTCATTGTCCGTGCTGTTGTTGCCGGATGCCGCGACAAATAATATTCCGGCTTCACCCGCCGCGCGAATCGCGTCTTCCAATGCTTTTGAGTAAACGGTCGAACCCCAACTCGCATTTATGACACTGACATTAACGCCGTTGCGTTTGCGGTCAATCGCATAATTGATAGCTTCAATCGCGTTTTTAGTTGTGCCGAAACCGCCGCGTCCCATAAATTTGAGCGGCATAATTTCAACGTGCCAGTTAATTCCGGCAATTCCTTCATCGTTATCGCCTTCCGCGCCGATAATTCCCGCGCAATGTGTTCCGTGTCCGTTGTCGTCCATCGGATCGCTCTGATTATCGGCGGCGTTAAAGCCGTGTTCATCATTGATTGTGCCGAGTTCGTCGTCCTTATATTGAGGCACATTATCAGGACGCAGCCACATATTTGCAACCAAATCAGGATGCGTGTAATCAACGCCGCTATCTAAAACGGCAACAACCACATCATTGCTTCCTTGCGTTTTCAGCCACGCTTTTAACGCGCTCAGGTCGGCTTTTTCCTTGCCGCCGCCCTGTCCCGCATTATTCAATGCCCATTGGTCTTTGAACATCGGGTCGTTCGGCAGAATCGGGTTCGCATCGTTTTCCCGCAAAAGTAGATCTTTGGAAGAAATAATGATTGGGTCGTCAAGTTTGATTTCGATATTCGGTTCAGCATAAACCACCAAACCGCTAAGTGCGCTGTATTGTTCGGCAACCTTCTTTGCGTCCGCGTTGTCGAGGTCGTCAATCGCTACCAAACCCTTTACCGACTCGATTTCGTCTTCCACTCGGTCATTATTTTTCACCGCGATTTTTTTGATTTCCGCCAAACTTACATTCGGGCGGAATTTGACTAAAACTTCGGGTTCGCTTTCGGCACTTGAACGCTTAACGGCAACCGGTTTCGGCATTGGTC
>MWZA01000182.1 GCA_002050455.1 Acidobacteria bacterium 5-1
AAACAAATACGGATTCAGGAAGGATAATCTGCGTTTGAGTTTTGATAAATAGTTAAAGTTGAAGAGTGCGTAAGAATAGATTATACCGACAAGTTGCTTATTGGTAATTTTTCAGTCCGAAAATTTAACATTTATTTAACATCGGTCAATTTAACAAATTTTTATTCTTGGTCTAACATAAAACATCCGCGAAAAAAATCAGCCGTAATTTACTTTTTTTGGACAAATGTATTTTTAACGCAACAATTTTGACAGCGAAGGAAAAATATGGACCTAATAAATGAACTCAGCAACGAACTTGCATTGGCATTTTTGGTTGAAAAAAAATACGCCGAAAAGGTAAATACGAGCGATGTTTTGGCTTTGATTGGCAAAATCAAAGAAGTTCTGCAACCGCTTTCGGCAAAAAAAAATTACGGTGAAAAACTGTCAGGTATTGAAAAAACCGCACATTTTGGCATTCATTAAACCATTTGGTGTAAAATTTAAAAAACTTTTTAAGTCGGATGTATTAAATCCAATAATCATCTTTTTACTCTAAACAATCTCCGAATCAAAATAATAATTTCACTATAAACCTACTATTCTGCCTCTATTTGCTAGCTTTCGCTTTATCAGGATTAGTAGTTTTCGGCAAACTTAAATCACCTTGTTTTTCATCTTAATGTAGCGTTTGGCACGTACGTTGCTTTATTTTACAGCAATGATTAGTAGTAAGAAAATAATACAAACATTTGAGAGGAAAGAGATGAAAAAAATTAATTTAGGCAGAAATTTCGCGGCTTTGGTACTGGCTTGGACAATGTTGATGTTGCCGCTGGCGGCAATCGGGCAAACACGCATTTCAATACCGAAAAATAAGTATTCGATTCAGGATGAAATCAAAATTGGACAACAAGTATCGCGGGAAGTCGAACAGCAAATGCCGATTTTGAACGATTCCGAAGCAACGCGTTATGTTCAAGATGTCGGACGACGGCTGGTTAATGCAATTCCGTCGCAATTTCAGCACCCTGGATTTCGCTATCAATTTAAAATCGTTAATGCCAGTGATATTAACGCCTTCGCGCTTCCGGGCGGTTATATGTATGTTAATCGCGGAATGATTGAAGCGGCGCGAAGTGAAGGCGAAATGGCGGGAGTGATGGCGCACGAATTAAGTCATGTCGCTTTGCGGCACGGCACGGCGCAGGCAACCGAACAAAGCAAACCGCTTAACCAAATTCTCGGCATCGGCGCAGTATTAGGCGGCGCGATTTTAGGCGGACAAACCGGTGCACAACTCGGACAAATTTTTGCACAAGGTTATTTCACGCGCTTTAGCCGCAAATACGAAACACAAGCCGACACGCTCGGCGCACAGATTATGGCGCGTGCCGGTTATGACCCGCATGATTTGGCAAATATGTTCAGAACAATTGAGCGGCAAAGCGGCGGAAACCGCGCTCCCGAATTTTTGAGCAGTCATCCGAATCCGGCGAATCGTTATGAAAATATCAATCGTGAAGCGCAGCTTCTTCGGGTTTCGCCGAATGCGATTCAGAACACGCGCCAATTTGAGCTTGTTCAGAGCAGATTGGCGAGAATGCCGCGCGCTCAATCAATGGCGCAAATCGAGCAAAATGCTCAAAGAAATCCGCAGGGACGCACGAATCCGACTACCAATGGCAGATACGAAAATCGTGTTGAACTACCATCTTCGCAGACTCGTTCCTACACGGGCGGAAACTTTTTGCGCGTCAGTGTGCCGAACAACTGGCAGGTTTTTGAAACGCAAGACAGCGTAACCTTTGCTCCACAAGGCGCGTATGGTAATAACGGTATCACGCACGGTGCATTGGTTGGCGTAACTCAAACAAGAAGTAGAGATTTGGGACAGGCAACCCAAGAATATGTGAACAGTCTTTTGCAAAATCAAAGTAACAGTTATTTGCGCCAGCAATCAAATTTTTCGCGCACTTCAATTGACGGCAGAAACGCTTATGCCACCGTTTTGTCGGGACGTTCGCCGATTACGGGCAGAACCGAAGTTGTAAATTTATACACGACACAACTTAGCAACGGCAGTTTGCTTTACATTGCGATGGTTGCGCCGCAAGACGTATCTTCAAGGTATAATAACGCTTTCCGTAATTTAATTCGTTCGGCTCAAATAAACGATAGATAGTCGGAAAACAAAAACTATCGATGGCGAAAGGAGATTTTCGGATTCCTTTCGCTTTTTTATTTGATTTTTTCAAACATTGCCCGAAAAACAGGCAAACCCTTTTCTTCAACAGCCGTTTCTCTTTCGGTTTTGACGGGAAAAGGGTTTTCTGAATTTTCGACTTCACGCAAATTCTTATTTCCGCGAAAAATCGCAAACATCTCTCCCGCCAGAAAATCAACATCAGTTTGAATAAAAATCCTTCCCGAAGTTTTCAAATGTTCAACGACGGTTTTAACCAGATTATCTTTGACCATTCGGCGTTTGGCGTGTTTCTTTTTATACCACGGGTCGGGAAATTGAATCGTTACGGTTTCCAAAAGATTGGCGGGAAGTTTTTCAAGCAGTTTGTCAAGCGCAATTGTCGCGTTGCAAAATTCGTAATACAAATTTGTTAAATTTGCTTCTTTCGCAAGACGATTGGCTTCTTCGACCAAAGGCTCACGAATTTCTACACCGAGAAAGTTTTGATGCTGTTCAATCTCCGCCATTTTCAATAAAAAACGCCCGCGCGCCGCACCGATATCGAGATACAAAGGCAAATTCGGATTAGCAAAAATCCTCTCAATTTCCAAAGGTTTCGGTGTAAAACGATAATACGGCGCAAGCGGATTGACGTGCTGATGGACGCGGATTCTCGGCATATTTTAAAAGGATAAAGGATGAAGGCAAAAGGATAAAGTCGTGTAAATAATCATGCTTGTATAACTCTTAACAGTAACAAAATACTAAATAAACAGGTCAAGATAAAAATTCCAAGCGCGATTACGCCGATGATTTTTGTAAAATTGCTTACATTGCGCGGATTTTTGTGCAAATCTCGCGGAACTTGAACAAATCCGTAAATCGCACCGACGATTAAACCGCCGAGATGCGCGAAATTGTCAACGACTTGATAAGCGACCAGCCCGAAAGCGGCGATAAATCCGATATTGACCAGCATACTTTTAAGAAAATCGGGCGAAAGCTGTTGTCTGCGCCGATAACCATAGACGGCTAAATAGCCAATCAAACCCATAATTCCGCCCGACGCGCCGATCGATGCAGCGTCGGGCATAAAATATAAACTCGTCAATCCGCCGCCGATAATTGCCAGCAGAAAAACAACTGTCAGATGTGCGCGGTTTGAAAGATATTCGATGAGGCTGCCAAAACCGTAAAGCGCGTAACCGTTAAAAAAGATGTGCAGAAATCCGCCGTGCAGAGCCGCGCCGGTTAAGATTCGCCAATATTGATGGTTTTCCCAAATGTAAGGCTTAACTAATCCCGCAATTTCAACCGATTCATCTAAACCGGCATAATTTTGCGTTATCGTTACGGCGATAATACAGCCGACTAAAATATAGGAATAATACGGCGTTGTACTAACGGATTGACGCGCAAATTCAATTGCTTCGGGCGACGGAATCAAATCTTCAAACTTTAATTTTTTCGCGTAATATAAACCCCAAATGCCGACCGCGAGAAAGAAAATACCGAGCAGAAAATAAAGGTTGCGAAACAAAAAATAAAACACGCTTTTGCCCGCCGCGTCCTCCATGTATTCCGGAAAATAATTTACCGCCAGCCAAATCGCCGCGAAACTGCCAGCGATTGCAAATATACCGAAACCGATTGCCCACCACGAACGCGCCCGAATCGCCGCTTTTCGCTCTTGCAGGTATTCTTCAGGCGTTATTTGCCGCTTGTCCTCGTTTGATTCTTCGTATTGTAAAGACATAAAAATAAACTACACAGACGAGATTTATTACTGCTTGAGTTCTAAAAATAACTTTTATGTTTCGTTCACTGTTTGCAATTTTTTGCTTCTTCCTCATTATTCACCGGCGCAAGCATATTAGCGACAATTCCTTTGCTTTTGCTGTGTTCCAAGATGTGTTTATACAAAACCGTCAGCAGCGCGACAATCGGAATCGCAAGAAAAACGCCCGGAATGCCCGCCACTTGTTCGCCCGCCAACACCGATAAAATAACCGCCAGCGGATGTAGATGAATTCCTTCGCGGACAATTCGCGGATACGTAACGTAATCGTGAACGACGCGCAAAACGCCTAAAAAGATAGCGACATAAATTGCTTCCCAAGTTGATTCGAGCGCAGCGACAGTAATAACGATAACCGCGATGGTCAGTGGTCCGAGAAGCGGAATAAATTCAAAAATTCCCGCCAAAACGCCGAGCAGGAGCGCGTAATTGACACCAAGAACATAAAAGGCAACTGTGCAGAGCGTCCCGATTAAAACGCAGGAAATAAGCTGAGCGCGGACGTAAGCGGCAAGCGTCGTATTAACATCGTGAATGATAGATTCCATTCGCGCCCGCCAATCGCCGCTTGGAAAAACCCGCAAAACCGAAACACGGAACAGATTAGCATCTTTGAGAAAGAAAAACGCCAAAATCGGAACTAAAATCAGCCACGGAACATAATAGATAAGAGCTATCAGAAAATTCGTAATTTCCGAACCGATTGCGCCGACGACAGAGGTCGCTTTCTCGTTGATTTGCGTCTGCACGGTTTCGGGAATTTGGTAACTTCTAAAACGGGTGCTGAGGTCCCGAAATCCGGTTTGAAGCGAACTCGCATATTCCGGCAAACTAATCGAAAATTGTCTGGCTTGTTCAACTACCAACGGAGTCAGCACGGCGATTGAAACGCCCAAAGTTAGAAAAACAATCAAATAAGCTGTGGCAATCGCCAACGGGCGCGGCATATATTTATCTTGCGGCGTGTTCTCGAACGGACGGCGAATTAGCTCGACCAGCGGTTTTATCAGATACGCGAAAAAGACTGACAAAACAATCATAAAAAACAGATAGGTCAGCGCGGAGATAAGGTTGGTTAAAAATCCTGCAACAGCCAAAATCAATAGCGTAACTAAAACGACGCGCACGATTGAACGCACCGGCGGCGTTGATGAATCGAAAACGATGTTTTGCGCCGGTTGTCCGACCTCAACTTCTTCTTCGTCTTCACCGGCGACCATTTTAATTGTGTCGGTTATTTTGTTATCAGCCATAATTTTATTATTTTCCCTTGATTCTAAACTTAGATACGATATTACTTCAATTGTTTCGGGGTCGAATAATCTTCGACGTTAAATCGTTTTCGCAAGGTTTCCAAATTTTCAGGCGGAAATTCATAGCCGGAACCGGTAATAACGGCTTTATCGCCGTCGGACAAAATAAAACGATTGGTAACAGGCGGCGAATTTGCCTTTAAATAGGTTTTGTCTTCACCGTCTAAAACGCCGCCGTCCTTGCGCCGAAAAACAAAGATATAATCGAAATTGGCGGTTTTCATTGTTTCCAAATCTCTTTCAAAATCCGAAATTTTGTTTTCGGACATTTGATTTGCTGTCGTTTTATTCGCCTTTAACGACGGACTTTCGCAAGCAAAACTTAAACAAACCAAAACTGTCAGACAAAAAAGCAGAAAATTGCGCAAAATCTTTTTCGTCGCGCTGTGTTTAATTTTATTCAAATTCATTTGCCGGTTTTTTTTCATCATTTTGTGTCGTCCTCATTATTCGCCATCGGTTGGCGGTTCGCCTTTTGTATCGCGGATTCTTAGAATTATCGCCTCGTCATCCTCGTAAGCTGTTTCGCACCAGCCGCTTTTCAAACAGTTGGCGATGAAATCCACGTTGTCTTTGGCTTCGGAGAAAATAAATCTCGCGCCGAATTTTTCGCGGATAATCGGTGCCGGATCGTCAATTTTGCCGGAATTTATTTGCTCGGTAAGTTTGTAAAGTTCGGGATTTTCTGAATAAAGATAATTCGGGTCGAGTCCCCAAACGTAATTGTGTTTCGTGTCGTAGAAAAACATTTTCGGGAAATTGTCCCAGTTGCAGTTGTAAATTCTTTCGCCTTCGGGAATATTTTCGACTGCCCAATCCATTGCGCGTTGATATTTGGCGTTAGCTTCGTTGTCCCTGATTGATGACATCAAACCTTCTTGTTTGATGCTGAAAAATGCCCGCAAACCGACCGTGTTGCGCCAGTTTTCTCCTGCCCAGGTTGTAGTGTCTATGCCGACGAAATAGAAAAACATCATGACAACGAGAACAAATCCGATAAAACCGGCGGCGATATTTTTCCACAAAATAATTCGTTCATTTTTATCTTTGTCGGGAAAAGGTTCGGTTTCGCGTTTGGAATTTTCGGACAGCCGTCGGCGGAAAGCGAAAAACGCCTGCCAGCTAAAGGCGGCAAAGAGAATCGCAAACGGCGGAAAATATTCGGCGATGCGTTTAGATTTGAAGACCCAAACAAACAAAACGGAAGTGAAAATCAGAAAAAACGTCGCTTTTTCTGGTAATTTATCCGCTTTCGGCGTGAACAAAATATAGCCGACCAGCATTGCAATAAACGCGACGGTCAGATGTGTTAGTAACTGCCAGCCATCATACGGATACCATTCACCGCCAACCGCAACTGGATAATCGCTCGTAAATTTCGTAAAGAAATGTTCGGAAAAAAGTTTTAGATTATCGGGAAAATACGGGTTGATAATGTTTCCCAGAATCATTCCGCCAAAAGTATAGGCAAGCGGTTTCCATTCAAATCTGTGCTCGTTCCAAGCAATAATTAAAGCCCAGATTACAGCCGCGCCGAAAAGTATCGGGTAAAGGCTGTAAGTCCAGACAAAAATAAACATGAGCGGCAAAAGCCAGACGTATTTGCGCTCAAAAAGCAGGTAAATTCCGGCAATCGTGTAAAAAATCGTCAGCGGCGGAGCTTTCGCCATATTCATTCGGTAAAAGAACGGATTAGCGCACGTCAAAAGCGCGGCTAACCACAAAAGCAGATAATCTATCTGGTAGCGGAACATCAGCCAATAAACCGAAAAAATCGCCAGACTGCCATAGAAAACCGCCGCGGCTTTCGCCGCCATCACCGGCTCGAAAAACCATAAAAACGGAATCTGCAAAAGATGAAAAAGGAAATGATGGTCGGCGTAATCATTTGGATTTAAAACAGTTAAAGGCAGCCAAGTAAATTCCGGCAGCCATTCGAAATGTTTGAAATTTTCCCAGAGAAGCCAGCTCCAGCGAATATGATAATAGCCGTCCCAATCGCCGCAGCAGATCGCCTGTGTCGAAAACTGCAAGAGCGACATTATTAAAAAGATGGCAAATAAACCAAAAATCAGATAAACCCAACGAATCGCTTCGTCCGTGCCGAACCATTCTTTCCAAGTTAGCTCGGTGGTTTCGGATGTTGCTGCGGACGTTTCAACAGATTTCTCGACCGTTGTTTTTTCGGGTTGTGCCTTAAAAATTTCTTCCATTGTTGATGCCTTTTTTATGAAAAACCGATTGCGGGTAAAAAGATGAATTCATTGAAAAAAATATCACGAAATCAGGATAAATATCTAATCGAAATATGAAGTAAGCAATGGCAGCAAAAAGTTTTTCGGAAAGCACATTTGCTAATCTAAAATCTAAAATGTAAAAATCTAAAATTCAGCTATGTATCCAAAAGGAAATTTAACAATTGCCGCTTCGCACGGACAGCTCGAAGCGATTTTGAAAGAGCCGACCGGCGAAATTCGCGGCGTTGCGCTCGTCTGTCATCCGCATCCGCTCGGACAAGGCACGATGCACAATAAAGTCGTTTATCGGGCGGCGGCAGGTTTGCTCGATGCCGGACTTGTCGCTTTGCGCTTTAATTTTCGCGGCGTCGGCGCGTCGTCCGGCGAACACGACGACGGCAACGGTGAAAAAGACGACGTTAAAGATGCTTTAGCTTATTTGAGCAAAAATTATCCGAATCAAGAAATAACTTTGGCGGGATTTTCATTCGGTTCGCGGGTTGGCGGCGAAGTCGCGCTCGACGATAAAAGAGTTGTGCGTCTTATCAGCATCGGCACGCCGGTTGATAAATATGATTTTTCTTACCTAAAGAACTGCCGCAAGCCAATTCTTTTTGTTCACGGCGACGAGGACGAATTTGGCTCGCTTGAAAACCTGAATGCGCTGGTCACACAAATTGCCGAAAATACTGATGCGAAATTGATTGTTTTTCAAAACTGCGGACATTTTTTCGACAATCACCTCGAACAATTGAAAAATGCAATTTATGATTGGACATTAGAAAAGATTTCTGAATAAATTTTATCTTTCCGCAGAATAGGAGAATGTAGAATGCAAAGTGGAAAGTGGAAAATTCAAAAATCCGGCATTTTCCGTTTTCCGTTCTCCATTTTACATTTCTCCGCGCCTCTGCGGAGAAATAAAAATTAAAAGTTGAAATGGAACAAGAAGAACAAGAAAAACAAGCCGAAAGACTGCGGAATGCGGCGATTCGCATTACGATGATGCCGCGCGACACAAACGCGCACGGCACGGTTTTCGGCGGAATTATTTTAAGCTACATTGATATTGCGGGCGGCGTTGAAGCTGTCCGAAACACGCATCACGACCGTTTTGTTACGGTGGCGATAAAGGAAGTTATTTTTCACGAACCGGTTTTTGTCGGCGACCTGGTAAGTTTCTATGCGCAGACGGTTAAAGTCGGCAGCACTTCTATCACAATTCGCGTCGTCGTCGAAGCCGAACGTTTCGGCTCGCACGGTCAATCGGTGCGCGTTACGGAAGCAGAAGTTGTTTACGTCGCTATCAATCAATACCGCGAAAAAGTGAAAATCGGGAAATAACTTTCGTTAATTTTTCATTTTTCATTTTTCATTTTTGACTCCGATGAATTCGCTGAACACCGCATCGCTGATTAATCTTTTAGGCTTTACGGTTGGAGTCGCGCTTTACGCGCTTCTGCTGATGATGGTTGTGCGCCATCGCAAATCAAAGGACAAATTCCCGTTTGATTTACTGCTTTTTGCAACGGCTGTTCTGGGACTTCTCTGGAATATCGGCGAACTTTCCGTTTTTATCTGGCAGGATTTTGGCATCGGGCAGGTTGCGCCCGTTTTGCTGGCAATTTCTTATTCGTCTCTTGGATTTTTGCCGTCGGTGGTTGTTCATTCGGCTTGGAAAAATTCCGAAAGCGAAAATCCGTTGGCGCGTCTGCTCACCTTTGCCGCTTATGGTTTGAGTATTCTGGCAAGTTTATTTCACTTGCAATCGGCGATTTTTTTCGATGCTGCGCCGTCGAGTTTGGCTCTGCAGATTCTCACTTTCGGTGCGCTTGCGCTTCTCGGCGGTTTGCTGATTTTTAATTTTAAACAAATGCTTGAAAATAAAACCGTGTGGATTACGGCGTTGCTGGTTTTTGCAGTTTCGGCATTGCATCTGAGTTCGCAAAATGAAGGAAATTCGTGGCTCGTCGAACTCATCGCGCATCAATCTTCCTTGCCGCTCGCGCTGGCAATTCTGCTTCAGGATTACCGTTTCGCGTTTGCCGACCTTTTTCTCAAACGCGCCTTATCGCTGATGCTGCTCGCTTCGCTGGCTTTCGGGCTTTATGTTTTTGTCGCTGTTCCGCTGCTGGCGTGGCATGAAACGCACGACCGAAACGACGTGCAGGCGGCAGTCATCGTTTTAACTTTATGGATGACAACGGCATTGATTTATCCGGCGTTGCACAAGTTTGCCGTGCTGCTGGTTGATAAAATTATCCTGCGGCGGTTTGATTACGGAAAACTTCAGCTTGAAATAGCGAAAATTGTCGAAAAGCAGGAAACGGCTGAAGATGTTTTGAATGAAGTTTGCGGCAGACTCTCGGCGGCTTTGACGGCGAAAAATGCGGTTTGGACGCAAACGCGGGAAACCGAAATAAATGGTAAGCTCTCGTCGGTTAATTTTACGCCGAACAGCGCGGAAATTTTTGTTCCAACGGTTGAATCGCCATTTTATCAAATCAATTTGGGCGATTTTTCGGGCGGTCGCCGTCTGCTTTCCGATGAAATCGAAATGCTCGAAGCGGCTGCGCTTTTGACGGCGCGGCGGATTGACAATCTGCGCGTTACGCACGAGCGTTTTGAGCAGGAAATCAAAGCGCAGGAGTTTAGCAAACTTGCCACCGAAGCCCAACTTCGCGCACTTCGCGCCCAAATCAATCCGCATTTTTTGTTTAATGCGTTGACGACTATCGGCTATCTGATAAATACTGCGCCGGAAAAAGCCTTTGCCACGTTAATGAAACTGACGCAGCTTCTGCGCGGAGTTTTAAAGACAAGCGGTGAATTCTCAACTCTGGGCGAAGAAATCAATCTTATTGAATCTTATCTGGAAATTGAACGCGCCCGTTTTGAAGAACGCTTAAAAGTGAAGATTGAAATTCCGAAAGAACTGGAAAAAGTGCGCGTGCCTGCGCTGATTTTGCAGCCTTTGGTTGAAAACGCCGTAAAACACGGTATTTCAAAGGCAAAAGGCGGCGGCGAAGTTTGTATTTCCGCCAGATTGGAAAACGAAAAAGATGCGGTTTTTTTAAAATTGTCCGTTTTCGATTCGGGTGCGGGCGCAGCCGATAACAAACTTCTTCAAGCCCGCAAAAAAGGTGTCGGCTTAGATAATATCGAACAAAGACTTGTTTCTTATTACGGAAAGACGGCGCGTCTGCAGATTGAAAGCGAAATCGGAAAAGGAACTACGGCGGAAATTAGATTTCAAATTTCCGATTCTAAATCTCAAAAAAACCGTTTTAATGCTTAATAGTTTTTTAAGGCTTTACTGCATAAATTAGAAGTTATCTCAAAAATAGATTCGAGCATTTGGAGTTCAAACTAAAGGTTGGCTTTTTGTTGATAAACCAGCTAACTAAAGTTGAAACCCAGAACTTACTTTTGTATTTTTGAGATAGCTTTTAGCGTTGCAGCTAAACTACTTATTTCTGCACAGCCGTCAATTTATTTTCATTTGAACACTTTAGATTCAAACTAATAAAATCATTGGCGTTTTTGAAGATGTCTTTTTGAAAACGCAGCGGATAAGAGTGTCCAAAGTCATAAAAATATCCTTTTACCGGAATGGCTTGATTTACCGCTTCATCAAAAATTGCTTTTCCTCCAAAAACAGGCGTGAGATGCTTTAATCCTAAATAAAAACCTTTGTCAAACGGCACAATTAAATCTTCGCTGCCGTGAACAATCATGAGCGGAACTTTGTCGCCGCCTTTAAGATAAGCTAAATCGTAAATTGCGCCCGAAAAACTGATTACGCCTTTAATTTTTTCTTTTTTCTCCAGTTCGCCGTATGTTTTGAGCAAATCCTTCGGAACTTCTTCATTATCCAGAAAAGCAGCGTGAAGAACGGTTATCGCGCCCGCGCTTGCCCCGATGAGAAATACATTTCCAGTATCAACGCCGAATTTTTCCGCATTTTCAAAAATATATTTAATTGCTTCACGAACATTCTGTGTAGCTCTGTATTGCGTTTCTCTTAATTTTTCGTCATTAATTTTGGGCAGATTAAAATCTAAGGGCGAAGTAAGACGATATTGAATCGAAGCGGTAATAAAACCTTGCGAAATAAAGTTTGGCGTTAAAATATTTTCGCTGTATTTAACATAACACGGCTCAAAAGGACAAAAATCAACAAAACCGCCGCCGTGAACGCCGATTATCAAAGGTCTTTTTTTGTTCGGCAAATTGTCAACCGGACGCACCAAACCGATCTGAAGCTGTTTTTCTTTTCCCTTTTCGCTTAAATACTGTTTATAAACGTATTTCTCCAATTTGCCCGCCGTCGGAATTGTCTTCGCATTTTGGCAGAAGGCTTGCGAATACGCCTGCAGATTCGCGCAAAACAGCAAAATTAAAAAAACTATAAAATTTCTTATCATTTTTTTGGTGGTTTGCTCGGACGAATTTCGATTTTGCTTGGCAAAGCGCGTGATTCCATATTCAGCAAATCCAAAACTGTTTGTGCAATATCTGCGGGTTGAAGTTGCCAAGATTGTTTTTTGCTCGGCTCATCGCCGCCGAAATGTGTGTTGACCGAACCCGGACAAATATAACTAACTTTGATGTCGTCTTGGCGAACTTCCTGCATCAAGGCTTCGGAAAAACCGTTTAAGCCGAATTTTGATGCGTTATATGCCGCCATTTGCGGATGCGCGTTTTGTCCGGCGAGCGATGAAATATTAAAAATGTAACCGCCGCCGCGCTTTTTTATTAAAGGAATCGCGTAATGACAAGTATAAAAAACGCCGAAAAGATTGGTTTGTAAAGTCTGCTCAAAATCTTCGCTCGACATTTCCTCAACCGTTTTGCCGATAAAACCGACACCGGCATTATTGACCAAAATATCAACGCCGTCGAAAACGCGCACACATTCGTCAAGCATCATTTTTACTTGGCTTTCGCGTTGCACGTCGCAAACTTCGCCGTCAACTTTGCCGTGTTCAGAAAGTTTTTCCAGAGCGCGTTTGATTTCCGCTTTGTCCCGCGCACAGATAAAAACATTTGCGCCCGCTTTGAGCAGAGATTCCGCAATTGCAAAACCGATGCCTTTTGTTCCGCCTGTTATTACGGCAACTTTATTTTTTATATTCATCTTTTAATTTATTCTTTGTTTTCCGCCGCTCTGTCCTTTTTTTTAATCGTCGGCGCGTCTTTTCTCGCCAATTCTTTCCAGAGAATTGTTACGCTTTCGTCAGCTTGTTTTTGGACGATGCGAAAAGCAACAATTATGTCCTTTCGTTTATCAAATGCAAATTCGTTGTAAGTTAAGCCTCTGATTGCCTGAAAATACTTTCCCCGATAGGCAATCGAGCGCAAAACAAAAGTCGTATTTTCAACGGCATATAAGCCGCGTCGGTATAAAAAACCGTTTTTCTTGATTCCTTCAGATAACTGCCGGTCAATTTCTTTAGCTTTTCCATAATCAACTTCCGGCTGAAAATTCACCAAAAACTCCAATCCGTTGGTTTGCGGCGTAACTTTATCGAGCGGCACATCGCCGATATTGACAAAAATTCCGTGCAGAAAAATTCCCGCCGCTTGAAAACTGTTGTCAGTAAAAATTAAATCTGCCAGACGCGGAATCCGATAACTGTCAGTGCGAAAAGAATAAGAAAATCCCGCGCCCGGCATCGTATATTTCAGGCATTCGTCGGTTACCACGACAACTTTTGTGTTTTCGGCACAACCGACATCAGCCGCTAATTTCGTCAATCCGGTCTTCGGTTGACGGAGAAATTCGGCATACTTTTCAAACAATTCGGGCGAGGGAGCAATCTTCTTTAATTCATCTTTGGTCGGCTTCCGGTAAAGCGAGTTAATACTCTGATATACGCTTGCTTGTCGGGAAAATATCTGAGCTTTGGTATTAAAACTCGTCAATAAACACAACAATAAAAGTAAAAAGCACTTTTTCATATAAATTCAGTTGTCTATAATTTTTTCTTCAGAATTTCATTAACAACTTTCGGATTCGCTTTGCCATTTGAAGCCTTCATCGCCTGCCCGACGAAAAAGCCGAAAAGACCTTCTTTGCCGTTGCGATAGGCATCAACTTGATTTTGATTTTTTTCGATAATTTCGTCAACGATTTTCTCAATCGCGCCGGTGTCGGAAACTTGTTCTAAACCTTTTTCCTTAACGAGTTCCCGCGCTGTTTTTCCGTTTTGAAACATTTCTATTAAAACTTCTTTTGCCTGTTTGCCGCTGATTTTCTCCTCGTCCACAAATTTAATGAGTTCCGCCAGATTTTCCGCCGAAACCGGAGACGCGGACGCGGTTTTATCCGCATTGTTCAACTCTCTGGTGAGTTCCGACAAAATCCAGTTTGCCGAAGCCCGCGGATTGTTTGAAGCCATTGCCGTCCGCTCATAAAATTCCGCCAAATCCTTTTCGGAAACAAGCTGCGAAGCGTCGGCAAACGATAAATCGTAATCGCGCATAAATCGTTTAAGCATCGCGTCGGGGAGTTCCGGCATCTCGCTTTTAACTTGCGCGATAAATTCGTTTGAAATAACCAAAGGCTGCAAATCAGGTTCGGGAAAATAGCGATAGTCGTGCGCGTCTTCCTTGGAACGCATAATGCGCGTTTGCTGATTTTTCTCGTCCCACAACCGCGTTTCCTGATTGACAATTTCGCCCGCTTCGTGCGCCGCGATTTGGCGTTCAATCTCAAACTCAATCGCCTTTTGCATAAAACGCACTGAGTTTAGATTTTTTAGTTCGACTTTTGTTCTAAACTCTTTTTCACCAATTTTCCGCACCGAAACATTTGCTTCGCAACGCAGATTTCCTTTTTCCATATCGGCATCACTCGCGCCAATCCACTGCAAAACGCGGCGCACGTGATTAACGTAATCATACGCTTGCCACGACGAGCGAAAATCCGGCGCGGTAACAATTTCGCCGAGCGGAGTTCCGGCGCGGTTGAGGTCAATGTATGAATACTTATCAACTTCCGGCAAACCTTCGTGAACATTTTTGCCCGCATCTTCTTCAAGATGCATCCGCTCGATGCGAATCTTGAGCGGTTTCCAATCTCCGGCGCGTCCGGTTTCATCACGTTCCGCCGTTAAAATTGTCAGTGTCCCGTTTGACGAAAAAGGTTTGTCGTATTGCGAAATCTGATAACCTTTCGGTAAATCGGGATAAAAGTAATTTTTGCGCGAGAAAATCGAAGTTTCATTGATATTCAATCCCAACGCAAGCGCGGCTTTCGCGCCCAAATCAACTACTCTTTCGTTTAAAACCGGCAACGCGCCCGGAAGTCCCAAACAAACCGGACAAGTATTTGCATTCGGCTCGTCGCCGAAACTTGCCGCACACGGGCAGAAAATCTTCGTTTCCGTCGCCAGCTGCGCGTGAATTTCCATTCCGATAATCGCTTCCCAACCGTTTTTCATAATTTACTTAAGTTTTTTTGAAATAAAGGCATTATTTTCTGATTTGCGTTCAACGCCGAAACACACGCTTTCGGTAAATTCGACTTTCTTTGAACAATGCGCGTGTTGTCTATTTTCTCAATCGGTTCGGGGACGAGATAATTTTCTGCTAATTTCCTGTGGTATATATTTTCGGTTCGTTTTCAGCAAAGAAAAAATCGTCAAGAATTTGCTCAACTTTTAAAGACATAAATAATTCCTCTTTCTACTTACTTTCTGGGGTCGAGTACAAACGCTCCCAACTACCATTATTCTGCCATATTTCAATTACCGAATCATGCCAAGTTTCATCGACGGGATTTTCCATCAAATGTTTTACCAAATTGTTAATGCCGACTGGAAACTTCAGTTGAAGTTTAGGTAGAAACTTCAAACCTGAACTTTTTGTAATTTTTCGTGTAGCCTTTATCCATTCTTGTAAGTCATCAATAAAATTTGTATTTGCCGTAAATGAAAGTTGACGTATCAGAAATGGCAAACCTTTAGTCATAACAATATAGTTGTCAGGCACTAGCGCAAAGTAAATCCAATAATCACGCTCGAAAAATAGTTTATCTATCGCGGTAAGGCTGCTTATCGCTATCCAATTAAACGATTTTTCCATTGTCTTTAATTCTATTTTTCTAACATCTCCGTCTTTCCTTGTAGAAAGTCCGTTAAATCCAGAAGTTTTGTTGACCAACTGAATATTACAGCCGCGAAATGTTTCCACAGAACAAACAAGTCCCATACCAACCTTTTCTAAAGTATTCGGATGTATTTCTCTCATTAAACAATCAAATTCTATATCTCTTTAGTGTGAAGCGGCAAACATACTCGAAGGCTCGAATTTCAGTTTCTCAATACTCAACTTCTTCAATTCAAACAACGGCATTCTTTCCGCCAAAAACGGCAGCGTCGCGCCTTCAAAAAACAGATTTACAATTCCCTTTCTAAAACATTCATTTTTCTTGAGAAGCCTGATAACCGTATTGCTCGACCATTCTTTAATACTTTCTAAATCTTCTTTCGGACACCATTTTTCTTTCAAAGTCAATTTGGAAAGCTGCGGATTTTCGGCAACGCGAATCAATGTTATCAAGCGTTTGAGAGATTCATTTGAAAATCCGGTTAAAGTTAACAAAGCATCTAAACCATTTTCTTTTTCGGCAAGAAAATTGGTGAAAATTTCTTTTCTTAATCCTTCGGTTTCAATTTCATTTTTGAGAAGTAAAAGCGATTCTTTAAGTGTAACTAAATATCCTTCATAAGTTTCTGCAAATTCTGTGTTGAAAAAATAGAAAGTGTTTTTCTCAATAACCGTGCGGAATTTTTCTTCAACTGTTTTCATAAATAATTTCCCTTGCCAATTGCGCGTGAATTTCCGCGTCCGTAATTGCTTCCCAACCGTTTTTTATAAAATGTTTCCAGTAAAAAATAAAACGCGAAATTATGTCTTTATCATAATCCGCGTTTCGTATAAATTCAAAGGCTTAAAAAATCCGCTAGTTTTAAAAGCTAAAGCCTTTATTTTGAAAATCTTGTTTATCTCTGTAAGTTTAATTCTAAAAACTCAAACTCAAACCGGCGCGGGCAGTTCTGTCCGCCGTGCGAAAACCGTTTTCGTAATAATCGTAATCAAACAAGTTTTCGATTGTGCCGAAAAGACGAAAACGCAATTTTTCATTGTTTGTCGGAATTTCATAACTTCCCGTCAAATCGGCTTTGCGGTTGCCGTCAAAGCGGTAGATATAAGTTCCGAAAGTCGTGTTGCTGAAAATCGGGGCGAGATAATCGCTTGTGGCGAGAAAATCAAAATTAACAGTCAAACGTTTGATTCTTTGCGTTGCGACCAAAGTAAATTGATGAATTGGAATGCCGAGCGTCTGCAAAATTCTACTTCCCAAAACTTGGGGCACGCGCTGGTCGCTGTTGGTGAAAGTATAAGACGCGAAAACATCAGTCGAACTCGTCGCTTTCACAGTTGCGCTAAATTCCGCGCCGCGAGCGATTCCGCCTTTTGTGTTGAGATAACCGCCGAAAGGTCGCGTGGTTGTGCCGATATTTGCGACGATATTTCCGAAACCGATGGTGTCAATCAAGCGTGTGTAAAAATAAGTCGCTGAAAGTTTGGCGCGATTACTGAAAAGCGTTTGGTCAACGCCGCCGTCAAAAGCGATTGAGCGTTCAGGTTTCAAAAACGGGTCGCCGAGCGCGATAAAATCTTGCGAAAACGAACTGTAAAACGTGCCGAACCTTTCATAGAGCGACGGAACGCGATAGCCGTTGCCGACGTGAGCGCGGATTTTTGTTCCCGTTTGTTCAAAAAAATAAGAAGCCGAACCATCGAAAGTGTAAGCATTCGGCGGATTTTCGAGCGTTAGATTTCTATAAGGCGGATTTGTTGCGCTAAAGGTCGGATTTTCCAGATTGAAGAACTGTGCGCGAAAACCACCGGCGATTTGCAGACGATTGTTGAAAAAACTCAATAAATCCTGCACATAAAGCGTGCTACTTTTTTGTTTGGCGCGGGTTGAAAAATTGTTTGCAATATCAGCGGCAATTCCGTCGTTGCCGAATTTTCCCCATTCGTATTCGTAACCTGCCGTAATCAAATTATGTTCATTCAGCGTCCAATTAAAATGCGTGTTGAGCGTGTGAATCTGCCCGCCAAAAATGCTTGTTTCTTCTCCGCCAAAAGGTTGAAATCCAATGCCCAAAACGCCGTTTGTATTTTTGCGGCTGGTTTTTAAACCTTGATAAGTTGCGTTGAAAATCAAATGATTGTTGATAATTTGATTTAACACTATCTGCCAGTCAAAAAATTGTGATTTTTGAAAATTGTCCGCGTCGTTTGTGTCGGGAATAAATGTCGCGCTGCCAAAATTTAATTGCGAAATCGGCGTTCCGTTGGCGTAGCGATTGAGTTCGGAAGGCGGAAGCGGAATGGCGCGAATAACGTCGGCGTTTGAAACGGGCAAAGTTCCGATTGTGTCAGGGCTTGAATTAAGTTTGACGAAAGCGTCAGAAACGTAAATGCGTCCCGAAATACTTGTTTTTGAAAGCGGTCGATAATCAATTCTACCGTTCGCGTTAGTGTTGTGCGCGTCGTCGTCTTTGTCAATTCCTTCCGAAAAAATCGTGCGCGAAACTCCTAAACTGAAACCGAATTTATCAAATCCGTCGGACGCATTTCCGTGAAATCTTTTGAAACCGAGTCCGCCGCCTTCGCCCAAAAGCGAACCGTGAAAACCATTGCGCGGCTCTTGTGTCCGCAAATCCAAAACTCCGCCGATGGCGTTCGTGCCGTAAAGCGAACTGCCCGAACCACGCAAAACTTCAACGCGGCTTGTATCGGACAATACAAAATCGCTCAAAAACGCCGAAGCGTCGCCTGTGATTGAAGAAGCGTCGCGGAAACGCACGCCGTCAAGCAAAATCGCTGTGTCTTGATTTCTCAAACCGCGAGTTTTAATGCTTGCCGTTTTGCCGAAACCGCCGAGCTGTTGGACGCGAAAACCCGGAATTGTTCGCAAAGCATCGGTCAACGAAAACTCGTTGCGCCTCTTTATTTCCTGCGCGTCAATGACGTTGACAGTTTTTGAAACTTCATCAATCGGCTGCGAAACGCCCGAAGCGATTTTTACATTAACTTCTTCACGAATCGGCGAATCTATGAAAATTACCTCGCCGTTCTCAACCTTTACAACTTGACTTCGTTCATTACCGTTAAAATCTAAATAAACTATCCAATAATTTCCGTTCGAAACATTTTCAAAGCTATATTTTCCGTCTTTATCGGTTGTCGCTCTCAACTCGGTTTCTTTATTTGATTGAGAAATAAGTTTAACTTGCGTGTTTGAAATGGCTTTCCCATTTTCCGTCAATTGTCCTGCGACTATCGCGCTTTGCTGCGCCCAAACATTAATTGCCAAAAAACAAATCAAAAATAAACTACTTAAAATCCTCATATTTCCTCCTCAGTTCCGCCCATCGCAGAACGAGATAAATTGAGACGCGCGGCAATGTTCCTGACTTTTGCAGTTATCAGTCAACAGTTATCAGTTATCAATTTATTATTTTGATAACTGATGACCGATAACTGCATTCACAGTTGCGCGGGCAGTGTCGGAATTTGCGCCGAACTTCCATTGCACCATCGTCTTTTTGGTTAATGTCAAAAAAAGTTTCAGGTTCAAAGTTTCAGGTTCAAAGTTAATTGAACAAACAACTAACTTTGAACCTTGAACTAGGAACTTCGAACTTTTCCATAATCCATCGTAATTCTCGGCTTGCCGCTTTTCGGATGCGCGTCAAGCAGAATTTCTACATCAAAAATCTCGCGCAAATTACTTGCGCTCAAAACTTTTTCGGGCTTGCCTTTGGCAATCATTTCGCCGTTTTTCAAAAGCAAAATTTCATCGGCAAAAGCGGAAGCTAAATTCAAATCATGCGTGATGATAATCGCCGAAGATTCGCCCGACTTACATCTTTCGCGCACGAGCCGAAACATCATCGCCTGATGTGCCAAATCAAGATTCGTCGTCGGTTCGTCCAGCAAAAGAATTTTCGCCTGCGTTGCCAATGCTCTCGCTAGAATAATTCTTTGACGTTCCCCGCCCGAAAGTTGATTCATTAAGCGATTTTCATAATTCGCCAAATCGCACATTTGCAAAGCGTTTTCGGCAATCTGCAAATCGCCGGTCGTTTCCCAACCGAAAGCCGTGCCGTGCGCGAATCTGCCCGACAAAACAAATTCCAAAACCGTAATGGGAAATTTTGTTTCATTTTCCTGCGCGACGGCGGCGATTTTCTGCGCGATTTCGCGCCGCGAATAATCTTTTAGCTTTTTGCCGTCAAGCAAAATTTCACCTTTCATTAATGGCAAAGTTCCGTTTAAAGCGCGAAGTAAAGTCGTTTTGCCCGCGCCGTTTGCGCCGACGATTGCTAGAATTTCGCCGTTTTGCAAAGTGAAAGTAATATTTTTGACGACCTCGCAAACGCCATAACCGATTGTGATGTCTTGGACTTTTAACATTATTTTCAGCCACGAGTTACACGAATATCACGAATTATTTTTTGTTTTTATTCGTGTAATTCATGTAATTCGTGGCTAACTTTTCCTAAGTAAATAAATAAAAAGCGGCGCACCGATAAGCGCGGTAATCGCGCCGACGGGCAGTTCGCGCGGAGCAATCGCCACCCGCGCCACCGTATCTGCCGACACAACAAAAATCGCACCTGCAAGTGCCGAAAAGGGAATTACAAGCCGATTGTCGCTGCCAATCGCCAGCCGAACAAGATGCGGCACAATCAAACCGACGTAACCGACCGAACCGCTTGCCGCCACCGCCGTTCCGACCAACAGACTCGAAGTGGCGAAAACCGCCAGCCGTGTCTTGTTGACTTCAACGCCAAAATCAAAGGCATCACGCTCGCCAATCATCATCAAATTTAATGCCCGCGCGTTTCTCATCAAAACAATTGTGCCGATTATGACGGCGGCAAAACTCAGATAAAATCCGTTTTTCGTCGCTTGCGACAAATCGCCCAATAGCCAAAATGTAAAACTGCGAAGTTTTGCCGCGTCCAAAAGCGAAGTCAGCAAAACGATGATTGACGAAAGAAAGGTCGTAACAATTACGCCCGACAAAACCAGTCTTTCGACGTTCATTCCGGCGTGGCTTTTTGCCATCTGATAAACAACAAAAGTCGCCAGACTCGCGCCGACAAACGCCATTACGGGACGCGCAAACTCAAATTGCGCGAAAAAGACAAAAGCCAGCATCGTGCCGAGTGCCGCGCCGTTGGAAACTCCAAGCAAATAAGGTTCAGCCAACGGATTTCGCAGAAGTGACTGCAGACTCGCGCCCGCCAACGCCAGACTTGCGCCGACGCACGCGCCAAGCAAAATGCGCGGCAGGCGGATGTCAAAAAGAATTGCTTTTTGCTGTTCGTTTAATTCAAAGAACGAGAGTTTTTCGCTTCCAAGCAAAGCCGCAATCACAAGTGTTACCAACAATAAAAAAATCAATAGACCGCAGAGACGCAAAGACATCCCAATTTTGGATTTTGGATTTTGGATTTTGGATTCTTGACTTAATCTGTGTCCATCTGTGTTCATTTGTGGTTAATTTTCTTTCTCTGCGTCTTTGCGTCTCGGCGGTAAAAATCATTGAAAACTTTCGGGATGCAAAGTCCGCGCAATCTGCTCCAAAGCGTCAACAATTCTCGGTGCGGGGCGCGAAATAATATCAGCATTTATTTTGAAAACCTTACCGTTCTTTAATGCCGAAGAGTTTTTGAAAACATCATTCGGCTCAAGATTATCTTCGCTATCGGACAAAATTATTGCTTCGGGACTCAATGCTAAAGCCGTTTCTTTGCTCAATTTCGGATAAGCCGTCGGAATATTTGCCGTAACGGAAATTCCGCCCGCCCGATTAATTAAATCGGTTAAAAATGAATCTTTACCGATTGTAAAAAGCGGTTCTTTTGAAATTTGCAGAAAAACCTTTACATTTTTGGCTGTATTGGTTCGGGCTTCGACATCCGCAACCCGTTTTCTTAAAGCAATGACAACTTCACGCGCTTTTTCGCTGTATCCGAAAATCTCGCCGATTTGATAAATGCTCTTGTAAATGTCGTCCAGGCTGTTTGGATTTGTTACAAAAACCGCGATATTCTGCGCTTCAAGTTGTTTGGTGAAAGTTTCGATTTGCGAAGCAGTTGAAACCAGCACAATTTGCGGTTTTAAGGCAATGATATTTTCGATGTTCGGATTTAATGTGTCGCCGACTGTTTGAATTTGCTGCGCTTCGGGCGGGAAGTTGTCGTAACTTGTTCTGCCAACAAGGTTACTCCCGGCATCAACGGCAAATGTAATTTCCGTTAAATTCGGCGCAAGCGAAACGGCGCGTGTTACATTTTCGGGAAGGCGCACACGACGACCTAAATCGTCGGTAATTTCGCGGCTTGGCGCGGCGGCTTCTGAGTATGCCGCTTCGTTCCGGCAATTAGTGAAAAGGAAAACAAAAATTAATATGCAGCTAAAAGCGAAACTTTTCGCAAAAATTTTCACGCAAAGGCGTAAAGACGCAAGGAAAACTTGTTTTTGTATAGTTTTTTCCAAAATAAAAAGCCCCGCCATTGTCTTGCCTCAAAACATCAAAAGCAAGCACGGACAGGACTTTTTACCAACCAAAAGGAGATAAACAAATGAATACCTGTTCAGCCAAACGTCTTGACGCGAGACGCATCTTGGCTAAAAGACTTCGGACAGGTTACCTGACTTTAACAGTGGCGCGACCGTGCAGGATTTTCACCCGCTTTCCCTTTTTATCGCTTTTTTCAAAAAGCGATAAACCAAAGTATTTTAGACTGAAAAAGAACATTACCAAAAATTTAACAAACATCTTGGTAAAAGCAAAATAACACGACTACTGAAAATTGTCAAAGGATGTTACTTTAAGATTGTGATGCTTGAAATTATCTCCTGATTATAGCTATGCTGAGAGCGAGAAAATGAATCAATTTTTAACACTATGGCACAATATGAAAACGTGGTAGCGGTAATTCTGGGCGGCGGAGCAGGAACACGGCTTTTTCCATTGACAAAGGAACGGGCAAAACCCGCCGTTCCGCTCGGTGGAAAATATCGGCTGGTTGACGTGCCGATTTCCAACTGCATCAATTCAAACATCATGCAGATCTTTATTCTGACGCAGTTTAACTCCGCTTCCTTGAACCGTCATATCTCGCGCACTTACCGCTTTTCAAGTTTTTCAACCGGCTTTGTCGAAGTTCTCGCCGCCGAACAACGCCTCGATTCACCGCAGTGGTTTCAAGGCACGGCAGATGCGGTACGCCAGATGATTCCGCACATCCACGATTGGCGCGTCAATACGGTTTTGATTCTTTCGGGCGATCATCTTTACCGGATGGATTACCGAAAATTTTTGGCGCGGCACGTTGAAACCAACGCCGACCTGACGATTTCCGTCGTCCCTTCGCGCCGCGAAGACGCGACCGGTTTCGGCTTGCTCAAAACTGATGAAAACGGACGCATTATCGAATTTAAGGAAAAGCCGCAAGGCGATGCTCTGGAATCAATGCGTGTTGACACGACTCGTTTCGGTTTGTCGGCGGAAGAATCCGAAAAGCGTCCGTTTCTGGCTTCGATGGGCATTTATGTCTTTGGTTATCAACGTCTTGTCAACCTGCTTGACGAAGACGAAGCGCGTTTGGACTTCGGCGGCGAATTAATTCCCTCGGCAATTGAAAAGCTGAACGTGCAGGCGCATCTTTTTCAAAATTACTGGGAAGATATCGGGACGATTCGCTCTTTTTACGAAGCCAATCTTGATTTGGCATCACCGTTGCCAAAGTTCGATTTCTTCAACACCGACGCGCCGATTTACACGCGCAGCCGTTATCTGCCGCCGTCGAAACTCCACGATTGCGACATCAGCAACACGATGGTAAGCGAAGGTTGTATTATGAACGGTGTTTATGCCAGAAATTCGATTATCGGTTTGCGAAGCCGGATTGACGAGGGTGTGAAAATCGAAAATTCAATCATTATGGGCGCGGATTTTTATGAATCGTTTGAAGAAATAACCGCCAACACCAGCCAATCGAAACCGAATCTCGGCATCGGCGCAAACTCCGTCGTCCGATGCGCCATCATTGACAAAAACGCCCGCATCGGGTGCAATGTGCAATTGATAAACAAAGATAATATCGAAACGAAGGACGGTGAAAACGGTTGTTATTTTATCCGCGAAGGCATTATTATTGTTCCCAAAAATGCGATTATCAATGACGGTTCGGTTATTTAATCAAATAAAAAAACAAACTAGTGCGCTAATTTTAGTTGAACATAAAATTGTCCGGCTGCTTAACATCGTTAGTTTAAAGTAATTAAAGTAAAAAGAATTTGCGAAAAACACCGAATATTATCCGGCATTTTTCGCAGATATTAAATGCTTTTTAACTTTTGCCTTTTTACCATTGCCTTTTTACTTAACCAAAAAAGATGTTAAGGGAAAAAGTAAAGCGCAGACATTTTGCCTACGCTTGGTTTTAGATAATTACCAATTGATTTTTTACTACTTACCCGCGAACTTATTATTTTCGCCAACAATATAGCTGTTTTTTGCTCTGACAACCAAGTTTGGACGTTTGACGCGCACACGAATCTGTCTGCGCTCGCCTTTTTGTCCAATGGTTTCGGGATAATAGCCGATAGTATATTGACGGCGCAATTCTTCGGCGATGCCGGAGAAAGCCGCGTCCAAATTGTAAGTTGTATCGGCTTCAAAAATTCTGCCGCCGCTGTTTCTTGCCAATTCTTCCAGATACCGGCGACCTGTTTCATATTCCGCCCGGGTTGAGCCTGCGCCGCCGCTTGGATAATTACCGCCGCCAATCTGAATGTTGCCGCCGCCTAAAATAATTCCGATTAAATCTCCGAGAGTACCGCCGCCGCTGCGTCGTTGCGGAAAAGTTCCGCCGCCGTTTCCGCTCTGCATTCCGGCGTAAGTGTTATAGCGAATCGGATAAAACAGCGCGTCAACTTCCTCGGTTTCGCGCACCGTGCTTTGATAAGTCGCCCGCCGCGAAGTCGTATCAACGCCGTCGGTGAACAACACAACCGCCTTGCGACCTTCGATGTTGCGAAGCTGCTGATTGATAACTAAATCAACCGCTTCGTAAAGACTTGTGCCATCGCCGAACGCCGCTTGCCGAATCGCATCACGCAAAACGTAGCGGTTATTGGTCGCTGAACTCAACACACGGACTCGTTCATCAAAGGACATTACGATTACCTTATCATCGCGCCGCAGTTGATTGACAAACGTAATCGCCGCATCTTGAATTTCATCAATTTTATACTGCGTTGAAGGACTGACATCGAGCAGTAGAACGACAGTGAACGGCACTTCGACCGAGCCAAAACTGTCAATTTTTTGTTGAACGCCATTCTCGAAAATTTGAAAATCTTGCTTCTGTAAACCGGAAATAAATCTGCCGTCGCGGTCAAGCACGGAAACCGGAAACGTTACCAGATTGGTTTCAATGCGGATGACCTCATCGTCATCTTCGACGGGCGGTTCTTGGGCGGTGTTTGATGTTTGAGTTGTTTTTTTATCTCCGATTAAAACGGGCGGACGATTGTTTCGATTTGAAGAATCGGTTGACGGCGGCGCGGGCGCGGTAACAATTCTGGGACGCTTTTCACGACCCGTCTGCGCCAAAACGGAAATTCCCAAAAAACAAAGACATACTAAAACTGTTACAAATTTTCTCATATTTTGATTCTCCATTCAAAAATTTTCGCTTGGGAAGAAAGTATTTTTATGATTAAAATTTTGTCATTAGAGATGCCTGAAAGTTTGTTTTTGCTGAGTATTAAGACACGCTAAAGCGTGAGCTCTAAACTTGCTAGTTCGTGAAATCGGCGGCGCACGGAATTGATATTGACAAACGGCAGTTGGCGAGCGTGAGTGCGATTCGTCAGCAAGATAAAAATTCGTTCTGTTTCCGGTTCAATCCAAAGACTTGTGCCGGTAAAACCGAGATGTCCGAAACTGTCTTTGGCTAACGCTTGGCTGGCGGTTGAATCTTTTGTTTCGGCTAATTGAAAAGCGATTGAACGGGCTTCGTTCAAGCCTTTGGTAAAATTGGTGCGAAATAATTTGCAAGTTTCGGGTTTTAATAAAATCGTTTCTTCGGCTAAAAACTGCTGCGCGATTTTGAAGGTTTCAAACACATTCGAAAAAAGTCCGGCGTGTCCCGCAACGCCGTTCATAAAATAACAATTTCCGTCGTGAACTTCGCCCCAGATTTGATGTTCGCGCCATTTATGTTTTGAAACGTCAAAACCTTGCTCCATACAAGTCAGTTTTTCAAACTCATTTCCCCTTTCGCTCGCGGCGATTCGTTTTTGTAGTTCTTTCGGCGGATTAAAGAGTGTATTTTGCAGATTTAGAGGCTCAAAAATTTCTTCTTGAGCAATTTTATCCAAAGATTTTTCATAAAGTTTTTCAAGCAAGCCTCCGAGCATTATAAAGTTTAAATCGCTATAGATAATCGGCGGCGTGAATTGTGGAGGAATCTTATTGGCAATTAAATTCAAAACTTCTTTACGTTCGTCTTTGTTTTGTTTATCGCACAACAAATAAAAAGGTTTCCAAGACTGATATGCAGAGTAATGAGTCAATAGTTCTGATATTAAAACGTCTAAACAGTCATATTCTGACCAAACACCAAACTCAATTAGTTCAGGTAGATATGCTTCGACTATTTGTTCTAAATCCAATTTGTTTTCTTCAATCAACTTCGCACACAGCAAACCCGTTACGAGCGGTTTCGTCAAACTCGCCAAATCATAAATCATATCCGTTTGCGCTTCGATTTTTTCAGGCTCGATAACCGCAAATCCGAGCGCGTCTTGTAAAACAATTTCACCTTTTTCCGCGACCAGATAAACGGCGGACGGAAAATCTTTCGCGTTAATTCGTGATTGTAGAAAACTTGAAATTGAATTTTTCATACTTTCCCGCAAAGGCGCAAAGTTCGCAAAGAAATCTCTGTCTATCCTGCCTATCCCTGCAAATTTATTCCTAAACTTTCAAACGACCTCGATGCTTCTCAATTTTATCCAAAACCTGCAATGCCAAATCAAGAGCGCGTCGTCCGTCTTTGGCAGTAATTGGCGGCGGTTCATCGTCTAGAATACAATTAATAAATGCTTCAATTTCAGCCTGAAGCGGCTCGACATCTTCGACTTCTAACTGATTTATCGAAATTCCCAAAAGCGGATGAACGGCATTTGGCGCGAGGCGGGTTAACGACGCAAATTTCGTTGCGTAATCCAAAACGACATAAGCATTTGATTGATAAAAGCGAGTTTTGCGAATCTTTTCCGTGCCGATTCTTGATGCGGTTATATTTGCAACCGCGCCGTTTTCAAATTCGATTCTGGCATTCGCCGCGTCAACTTTGTCCGAAATAACCGGAATTCCGACGGCGCGAATCTCGGAAACTCTAATCGTTTCGCCGATGAGCCACTGAATCGCGTCTAAATCGTGAATCATCACATCCAACACGACATCAACATCCAAACTGCGATTCGGAAAAGGCGAAACGCGGTGGATTTCAAAATAAAGTGGATTTGTAACGTGCGGACGAAGCGCGACCATCGCCGGATTATATCTTTCAAGATGTCCGACCATCAATTTCGCGCCTGATTTTTCGGCGGCTTTAATCATTTTGTCGGCTTCTTCAAGGGTTCTCGCAATTGGTTTTTCGACCAGAACATCTGCGCCATTTTCGAGAAAAGCACAGGCAATTTCGCAATGCGTATCCGTCGGCGTTACTATCGAAACTGCATTGACTTTATCAAGCATTTCGCGCCAATCGGTAAAATAATCGCAGTTGTTTTCGGCGGCAATTTTCCGCGCCGTTTCTTCGTCCGCATCGCAAACGCCGATAAAATTAGTTTTGCCGTTGTTTGAAAGTTCGGCATAATTGCGGGCGTGATGCCGTCCGAGACTGCCAACGCCAATGACGGCAGTTTTTGGATTTTGGGTTTTAGATTTTGGATTTTGGATTGTTTCCATCAATTTGAATGTAACAGTGTTTTCAGCAATACTTACATTTTCCGTCAAGATGAGTGAAATAACAAAGACCAAAAAACAAAGACCAAAGACCAGTCTGATATGGTGGATTTTCGCATTTGTAGTAATCGCCGTTTATTTTTTTGGGCTTGGTTCGCTTCCGCTGGTCGGACCTGATGAGGCGCGTTATGCCCAGATTGCGCGGGAAATGTTCGAGCGCGGCGATTGGATAACGCCGACTTTGGGCGGTTTCAACTGGTTTGAAAAACCCGCACTTTTATATTGGCTGCAAATTGTTTCTTATAAACTTTTCGGCGTTTTGGAGTTTGCGGCGCGTTTTGGCTCGGCGGTTTTTGGGCTTTTAACGATTTTTAGTTTGTGGATTTTGGGGAGAAGTTTCCCGCCAAGCCACCAAGCCGCAAAGGCGCAAAATAATCTGGAATCTGGAATCTGGAATCTGGAATTTGCAAACTGGCTTGCGCTGATTTCCGCCTCTTCAATCGGTCTGCTCGTTTTCTCACGCGGCGCAAGTTTCGATATTATTTTGACGTTTCCGATAACGGCTTCGCTTGTCGGCTTTTTTATTTTCGACCAATCAAACAAAAAATCATTTACCACTTACCATTTACCATTTACCGTTTTTTACTTTTTCATCGGCATCGCCTTGCTTGCCAAAGGTTTGGTCGGCATCGTTTTGCCGTTGGCGATTGTTGGTTTTTATTATCTTTTGTCTTGGAAATTGCCGGATAAAACGTTTGTTTTTAGTCTATTTTGGGGAACGATTTTGAGTCTGCTGGTTGCATCAATTTGGTATGCGCCAATGTATCTGACGCACGGCTGGACGTTTATTGATGAGTTTTTTATTCAACATCATTTTGCGCGTTACGTTTCAAATAAATATCAACATCCGCAGCCGTTTTATTTCTTTCTTTGGGTTTTGCCGTTGATGATGCTGCCTTGGCTGCCATTTTTTCTGGCTTCGCTTTGGGATTTCTTTTCCCGCCAAGACGCAAAGGCGCAAAGTAAAGAAATTATGTTACAAAAAAACGCGAATAAAAAAAAGTTACTTAAAAATAACTCCGAAGATTTCTCCGCGTTCTCTGCGGTTAGAAATCTTAAAATTTTTGCTCTCGCTTGGCTTCTTGCGCCGCTTATGTTTTTCTCGTTTTCCGGCTCGAAACTACCCGGCTATATTTTGCCTGCGCTGCCTGCCGCGCTGATTTTAACGGCGGAATATATTTACCGCTTTGTGGAAAAATCTCGAAAACGAAAAATCTTTGTGCAAATTGTCGCGTTGGCAACTTTCGCTTTTGTCGCCGTTGCTTTGCAGTTTTTCGCAGCCGATTTTGCGCGTAACGAAACTGTTAAAAATTTGATTGAAACTGCCGACACACAAGGCTACACAAATGAAAAAGTGTTGAATCTGCACACAATTTCGCATAACGCCGAATTTTACGCCGCCGGAAGATTGATAAGAGGTTCGGACGGAAAATTGAAAAAGTTTTTAGGTGTTTCGGAAGTCGCCGAAGAAATAAGGCGCGAAGGAGCGACAGATGTGTTGGTTTTAGTTCCGCTCGAATATCTTCAGCAATTGACTGACAGCGATTTAGTCGAATCAAAAGTGTTAAACAAGAACGGCGAACTGGCAATTGTTCTAGTAAAAAACAAATAGTTTCCGCAATTGTTGAGCGGCGAACTTGCTGCTAATTCTACAAATACGTTTTTATTTACATTGGCTCAACTTGTCTGAGAGGCGCGTTTTAGCCTGTCCATCAAAGCCAAGCCGATGCCTTTTTCTTCAACCGTTTCGCAATAAATCGTTTTGATATTTTCGCGGTCGCATTCACGAAAAAAAGCAAAAACCGAATGCGCGTAATCTTCGATAGATTTGCAGACTTTTATCAAATCGAACTTTTCGCGCGGCTCGTTTAAACCAATAAACGCGCTTGAATCTGGAATTTGGAATTTGAAATTTGAAATTAAAATTACCTCCGCTCGCGGCGAATAATGACGATGTTTCAAACCCGGACTTTTTGGCGTTTCCATTTCCGACAATTTATAGAGCCTTGTTTTCGGTTCAACTTTTTGCAATTGTTCAAGCGTTATCGCGCCCGAACGAAGCACCAGCGGAATTTCCGAAGTGCAATCCAAAACGGTTGATTCAAGTCCGATTTCGGTTGGCTCGCCTTGCAGAATGCAGTCAATTCTTCCCGATAAATCTTCAAAAACCGCTTGCCAAGTTGTCGGGCTTGGTTTGCCCGAAAGATTTGCCGAAGGCGCGACAACCGGCATTCCGCAACTTTTCAAAAACTTCAGAGCCAAATCATTTTCCGGCATTCTGACACCAATTGTTGGTAAATTTGCCGTTGCCGTAAGCGGAACTTTTTTCGCTTTCGGCAAAACCAAAGTCAGCGGCGCGGGAAAAAACGCTTCGATAAATTTTTGGGCAATTGGCGTAATTTCCGCCGCCAAAAGTTTGATTTGTTCAAGACTGCCAACGTGAGCAATCAGCGGATTATCATTCGGACGCTGCTTTGCTTGAAAAATTTTCGCAATCGCTTTCGCATCAAAAACATTCGCGCCCAAACCATAAACCGTTTCAGTCGGAAATGCGACAGTTCCGCCATTTTTTATTATTTGCGCGGCTTCCTCTGGCAAAGTTGTTAGGATTGTTTTCATCTTTTAAAGAAAAAGTTTCCCGCAAAGACGTAAAGAAAGCAAAGTAAAGGCAGAAGCCCGCACGGAAGTCGAAGGCGGAATTTGCACTTAGAAAGATGTATTTTTGGTCATGTAACAAAAGAGATGCTGGAAGAATTTATCTGATGAACATAAAGTTTCACGACGGCTTCCAGCATTTTCTTGCTCTTTGAAAAACAAATCGTTCTTCGCTGCAATTTTTTTAAGTGCGTCCGAAAGTTCAAATTCTGTCTTTCGATTCTCTGTGTTCCAGTTTTTCCAATCCAATGACGAATTTCGGGAATCAAGTTTTGATATGACTCCCAATTATCAGTGTAAAAGCGCGT
>MWZA01000016.1 GCA_002050455.1 Acidobacteria bacterium 5-1
GTATATTCACCTTATAAAATACTTTGGAGGTCAAAATAGAAATGTATGGATTAATCTTTTTAGCTTTTATCGGTTTCGCTTTGTTAGTCATCGCGGCAAAAACGATAAAAATTGTGCCGCAATCGAGCGTTTTGCTGATTGAAAGGCTTGGGCGTTTTCATCGTGTCGCGGCAAGCGGACTTAACGTTATAGTTCCATTTTTCGAAGCACCGCGGGCATTTTATTGGACAAATGTGCGTCCCGGTATCACCTCGATTGATTTGCGCGAACAATATATTGACCTGCCGCCGCAACCTGTTATTACACGCGACAATGTAACGATAAATGTTGATTCAGTAGTTTATTGGATGATTACCGACCCAATAAAATCCGTCTATGAAGTTAATGATTTAGTCGGCGGCATCGTGCAGTTGACGATTACCGGAATGCGCTCGGTGATGGGCGAAATGGATTTAGACCACACGCTTTCAAACCGCGACCAGATAAACGCCAAACTGCGCCTTATTCTTGACGAAGCAACCGATAAATGGGGCGTGAAAGTTACCCGCGTGGACGTAAAAAATATCAATCCGCCGGAAGATGTGCGAATCACGATGGAAAAACAAATGACGGCTGAACGCAACCGCCGCGCTTTAATTCTGCAAGCCGAAGGCGAAAAGCAAGCCGCTATCACACGCGCCGAAGGTGAAAAACAAGCTGCAATCACACGCTCGGAAGGCGAAAAGGAATCAGCAATTTTGCAGGCGGACGGCGCGGCACAGGCAAGATTGAAATCGGCTGCCGCTGACGCTCAAGCCATCGCCCAAATCGCTCAATCGATTGGCAGCGCGGAACAAACAACGCAGTATTTAATTACATCGCGCTACATCGAATCTCTGCGCGATATGACGCGGACAAACAATTCAAAAGTTATTTTTATGCCGATGGAAACTTCGAGTATGTTGTCGAGCATCGGCGCAATCAAGGAAGTATTTGCCGAAACAGGCGAAAAGAGCGAGAAAAAAGATTCTTTGCTGAATCCGCCGAAAAGACGTGAGTTGGGACAATGAAGTTTGGGATTTTTAACGCTGGTCGCGCAAAGACGCTAAGATTTTTAGAGGATTGAAAATACTTATCAAATAGCGTAATGATTTGTGCAAGATTAACAGAATAAATTTAGAAACTTTGCTCCGCCAGCGTTAAATTGTTTTTAGAGTTACAAATGCCAAACGAGATTTCTACATTACTTGCCGACATAAAAGAACAGGTTTTATACCTGAAAGAACTCGGCGTGGAAAATTTAGCAGTTGAGTTGTCGGAAATTGACCATTCAAAGTTTAAGGTTTCAAGTTCAAAGTCGGAAATTCCGCGCCAAAAACTTGAGCGGTTTATTCCAACGGATGATGTGCTGAAAAAAGCTGTCGGCGACGCGCCGAAAGTTTCCAATATCGAAGCTAATCAAACGCGAAAAAGTTTATTAGAATCAACCAAACTCTCGCG
>MWZA01000180.1 GCA_002050455.1 Acidobacteria bacterium 5-1
ATTCATTTGAAAAGTTTGGCTCACGCACGGAAGCTTGTTCATCGAATAAGCCACGCTTTTCGGTTGGATAAAGATAAAGCGGAAATGCGCTAACACCGCCGCGCCGAAAAGCATTTGTGTCAATCGGCAAATTTGAAACTGTTATCAAATCCCAAAAGTCTTCATTTACCGCAATTCCTTGTCTGCCGAGACACAAACAAAGATTGTCTTTCTTTGCTACGTGGTCAACAAATTCACGACGCGGAAAATCTACGACGCTTTTGCTAAAGTAACAAGAACGCCAATCAAATGGACGATACAAGAGAGATATCAATTCAGATTGCCAATCTGTGTTTAAACGAATTTGCTTTCTGGCTTTGGTTAATTGCCAATCTCGATTGTCTTCAAGTTTGTAAAGTTTTCTCAATTCTTCATCTGAAAATTTGGTTTCTCGTAAATCATTGATACGTTCCAATAGGTCATTTTTGTCAAAACTAATTGCAAAATGGTCTCGATGTGTTTTCACGCCATTTGCAGATAAATTCATTATATTTGAAATTGCCCAATATCCTTCGTATTCATCACGCAAAGTTGCGTCTTGCTGTGTAAAAAGATAAAAAGGCTTAACGGGTTCAATTTCTTTCCATTCGGTTGTCGAAATATCATTTTGAGTAAGCCATTGATATTTTCCGCCCGTCAATTCCTTTTCGTCGTTGACGTTTTCCGTCCAGATTTCACGAACGCCGTAAAGATGTTTATGGAAAACCTTAGCAGTTGTCAGTGGTCGGTGGTCAGTTGTCAGTTTCTTAACAAAAATCCCAATCGAAACGCCTTGTTGAATGTCGAAAACATTTTCGTCTTTTGAATTGTCCGGCGAGCGTTCCTTCTTTTTCGCGTTGCCGTGTAAATCGAGAACGTAAATCTCGTCAAACGTTTTCATCAAAGACTGCCGCATTCCGCGAAACGTCGGATTGTCCAGATAACCGTGATTCGTTACAAAAGCCAGAACGCCGTAACCTGTCTGGTCAATTCGCCATTGCGCGAAACGGATAAATTTTACGTAATCGTCATTAAGATATTTCGGATTTCTCTCGCCCAACGGCTCGCCGTTCACCATAAAATAATTTTCAGTCGGTTTGTCGTTGAGCGAATCCGCGCCGCGCAGCAAATCGTTTATCCATTTGCCCGTATTTGCCGAATGTCCCGAATACGGCGGATTGCCTAAGATAACCATCACGGGTTTGTCCTGTTGAATCTCGCGGGCTGCCGATGCTTCTCTGTTAATAAACGCCGAAAAGGTATCGGGTTTTTCTTCTTTAAGAGCGACAAAATCAAGCGTGTTATTTAGATAGATTCGCAGTCGGTCGTCTTTATCAATTCGATAACCTGTTTCTTCCAAAAGCAAACCGAGTTTTAAGTGCGCGATTGCATAAGGCGCAACCAGCAATTCAAAGCCGAATATGCGGGGCAAAAGATGTTTGGAAACATAAGAATCCCAACCGCCAAATTTTTGTATTCTTTGCCATATATTTTTAATAACGTTGTAAAGAAATGTTCCCGTTCCGGTCGCCGGGTCAAGAATTAAAACTCGATGCGAGCCGTCATCAAGTTTTGAAGAATCCGCCAAACCTTTCGAGAGTCCGAAATCCGTTTGCAAAATCTTATCCACGCTTCGGACAATGTATGAAACAACCGGTTCAGGTGTATAATAAACGCCGCGCGTTTCCCTCAATTTAGGGTCGTATTCCGAAAGAAAAGTTTCGTAAAAGTGAACAACCGGATCTTCCTGTCTGGTGCGTTTGCCGAAATCCTGCAAAATTGCCGAAATGTCGGTTCGGTTAAGAAGTTCGGCTAAATCATCAACCGCCCACGTTATTCTTTCATCCAAATGAATTCCGGCGATGCGGTCAAACGTATCACGCAAAAACGGATTTGTTTTCGGAACGAGATAAGCGGCTTCCTGCCGCGTAAATGGCGGTTTATTATCAAAACACCGCGCCGTGAAAAGTCCGTAAGCGATTGTTTGTGAATAAAGGTCGGCAAAACCTTTGTCATCTAAATTCGGCAAAAGCGTTTTCTTAAAACTTTCAAATTGTTCGTGTAAGGTTTGCTGTTTGGTTGTTTCTTCATCTGCCAGAGCCTTTTCGATAGTTTGCCGAATAAGCCTTGTTATCGAAGCCATTCGCTTGGCAAGTTCTTTCGGCGTGGCAACTGTTTCAATGTGTTTATTGAGAAATTCTTTGAATAAATTTGTCAGCCCGATTTCAGCATCGGCTTTCGGCTGCAAATTGCCGTTCGCGTCAAATTCGGCAAGCGTAATTGTTTGCACAACTTCGCCGCGAACATACCAGCGAAAATCAAGATAATTCGTATAAATGATGTTATTGAGCGAATCCAGATATTTTTTGAGTTGTTCTTTTTCGCGCTTGTCGAGTTTGTCCAAATCTTTGCCGACATCTTTGGCTTCGATGTAGCCAAGCGGAATTTCACGTTTGCGAATGACATAATCCGGTGCGCCGAAAGTTCGCCTTTTCGGTTCGTTAATCGCTTCAATATCATTGCCGAAAGATTCGATTAAACTTATTAAAGAATGTCTGTAAGTGTGTTCGGTAGCGATTTTTGATTGAAAGGCTTTTTCAATCTCTTTGAGATAAGCTGCGAAATTATCCATTTTAAGTTTTCCTTTTATTCGGGAATTATCAGAGAAATCTTTTGTCTGCCATTTTTGCGGTAAATGTGAAAATCGCTGTCAGCCGTAAAAACAACTGAATTATCTATCAATTCGCTCATTCGGACAAGACACGCATCGGCAAGCGACATTGGCACGTTTTCATATTTCTTCATCAATGTTTTAACAGTTAAGGCTTCGGAAGATAACGAGAAATCAATCTGCAAAATACCGGCTTCAACCAGAGATAAAACGTCCTGTTCGCCATCTTTGAAGTGATGCAGCAAGAAACAGGCTTCGGTAACAACGGCTTCGCACGTCAGAAACGGCGCGGGAAGCTGTCGCCATTGATTAACCGTCCATTCGCGCCATTGGTCTTTTGGATTGAGAAAAGCGGCGATTACGCCCGTATCGGCAATTGTCGGGTTAATCACGATTTACTATCCTTTCTTTTTTCCGCGCTCTTTTTACCTAAATCTTTCAAGTATTCTTTATTAGTTGATAAATCCGACGGCAAATCTCTTTGTTTGGCAAGCAAGCGATTCAATAAATCCGGCGCAATATCAAAAGCTGTCTGAAACGGCTTTTCCGTTTCGGTTTCCGGTTTGCCGTTCGCGCCTCTCGGTCTTCCGGCTTTTCCGTAAGTTTTGACCGCCGTTAAAGAACTTTCTTCAATCACATAATCGCGCCCGATTTGTTTGGCTTTAATCTTTCCTTCACGAATCATCTGCCGAACCCTAATCGGTGTAACATGCAATCTTTTCGCCGCTTCGTTCGTTGTTAGTAAATTCATAGTAAGCTCAATATATCTTAAAAATAAATCTATCGCAAGAGATAATTTTGACAATAAAAAAGAGACATCAAAGCGATGCCTCTAAGTTATTAAAAATAATGGTACACCCGGCAAGATTCGAACTTGCGACCCTCTGATTCGAAGTCAGATACTCTATCCAGCTGAGCTACGGGTGCGAAATGAATTACGAATTTCAAATTTCAAAATGGAATTCACATTGCAAAATTAAAATATCACAAATTAAACGTAATTCGTAATTCATAATTCTTAATCTTTATTAGACATTATCGGAAATAAGCTCATAGATGAAAAACTGTTCACTATTCGTTATTAACTGTTCACTATTTTTGATTGAATATCAGTTAATTGAATATCAGTTAATAGTTAATAACGAATAGTGAAGAGCGATGACGCGCGATAAAAATTCCTTTATTCCGATAGTATCTATTGTTTACCTTGAAATTCTCTCCGAATAAATTTCACCAGATTTTTTATCTCTTCTTCGCTTAATTTGCCCTTAAAAGCGGGCATTCCGTCTTCTTTCTCGCCGTTTTCGATAGTTTCGATAAATTCTGCGTCATCTTCATTCTTCATTTTGTCGGAAGTGAAATTCGGTGCTTTTATCGTCGTGTCTTCAAAAACGGTTACGCCGCCCGTGCCGTCTTCCTTATGACATTTAACACAGGTTTTCATAAAAATGTTTTTTGCCGAAGCGAGTTCGTCTATGGTTGCCGCCGGTTGTGTGTTGTTAGCAACTATGACTGTATTTGAATTGTTAATTGTGTTTATATTTGCCGTCTTATTTTCCGTGCAGGCAAAAATGAAAAGAGCAAATGCGGTTAAAATTAAGCCGGTTTTCAAGATTTTCATTTATTTTCCTTAAAAGTTTGCTTTGTAAATGACGAAAGTTTAACTTAGGAAAAAAGATAAGGCAATAACCCTATGACGAAAAACAATAAAAATTTTGAAATAAAACCTTTTTTGATAAATGGCGAAAGTCGCGTCGGCAAAGAAACTTTTACCGTCAAATCACCTTTCACGCAAAAAACGATTGCGGAAGTATCACGGGCAAACTGCGATGAGATGGAAGAAGCGATTGCTACGGCGGAAAACGCTGCAAAAGAAATGCGAAAGTTGGCGCGTTTTCAAATCGCCGACGGTTTGCGGAACATCGCCGACGGAATTGAAAAGCGCAAAAAAGAATTTGCCGAAACAATTGCCGAAGAAGCTGCCAAGCCGATAATCTATGCTCGCAGCGAGGTCGAGCGCGGAATTTCAACTTTTGCTTGGGCGGTGGGCGAAGCCGAAAGATTTGCGGGCAAAATCGTTCCCGTTGACACGCAAGCGGGCGGCAAAGGCAAAACGGCTTGGACTTTGCGTGTGCCGCGCGGCGTGATTTACGGCATCACGCCGTTTAATTTTCCGCTTAACTTGGTTGCTCACAAAGTCGCGCCCGCGCTCGCCTCCGGCAATGCAATTATTATCAAACCGAGTGAGAAAACGCCGCTTTCGGCTTTGCTGCTCGGTGAAGTTTTTCAAAAAAGCGGTTTGCCGAACTCCGCGCTTCAAGTTGTGCCGATGAATGTGGAAAATATGGATTTAGTTTTGCGCGATGAACGAATTCAGATGATTTCTTTTACCGGAAGCGCGGAAATTGGTTGGAGATTAAAAAATCTGGCGCAGCGCAAACAAATCGCGCTCGAACTCGGCGGAAATGCGCCCGTCATTGTTGACGACAGCGCGGATTTGGAAAAATCGCTCGATAGATGTGTGGTCGGCGCGTTTGCTTATTCGGGGCAAGTCTGCATTTCAGTGCAGAGAATTTATGTTCACGAGAAAATTTTTGATGAATGGACGGAAAACTTTGTCGAAAAAGCACAGAAATTGAAAAAAGGAAATCCGCTTGACGAATCAACACAGCTTTCGGTAATGATTGAGGAAAATGCGGCAAAAAAGGCGCAAAACTGGATTGATGAAGCGGTCAAAGCCGATGCCGAACTGCTTTGCGGCGGAAAACGCGACGGCGCAATGCTTGATGCAACTGTTTTAACGAAAACAAATTCAGAAATGCGCGTTGTTTCGGAAGAAATCTTTGCGCCCGTCGCGGTTGTCGAAAAGTTTTCCGATTTTGCCGAAGCCGTTGATATGTCGAATCATACGAAATACGGGCTGCAAGCCGGAGTTTTTACGCAAAACTTGTCAAATGCAAATTACGCTTCGGAAAATCTCGAATACGGCGGCGTGATGATAAACGACGTGCCGACATTTCGCGTGGACAATATGCCTTACGGCGGCGTGAAACAATCGGGTTTTGGGCGCGAAGGCGTGTGTTACGCGATGGAAGAAATGTCGGAAATTCGGTTGATTGTGATAAATTAAAAGCGAGGTGAAAAAGTATGCTCGAACAAGTTACGACGACACAATACGTTTTTTGTCCATTGGCGGACGAAGAAAAGCGCGAACTCTATACAAACGAATATGTAAAAAAAATGGCGCGTGATGAATTCTCGCATTACGAACTAATCGGAGGAGAAATTATCGTGTCAACTGCGCCGCGTTATATTCATCAACTCTTGTCAATGAGAATTGCCATTCAATTTTCAAAATATCTTGAGAAAAATCCGATTGGCGAAATTTTAGCTACACCGGGTTTGATTTTTAGCGATTACGACGGCGTGATTCCCGATTTGATTTTTATCACGCACGAAAGACGCGATGAAATTTTGGACGAAACGGACGGAAAATTTCACGGCGCACCCGAACTCGTCATCGAAATTCTCTCGCCCGGCAGAGTCAATGCCCGCCGCGACCTGAGTATAAAACGGGAACTTTACGAGATTTTCGGTGTGCCTGAATATTGGGTCGTTAAGCCTCAGCAAAAAGAAATAGAAATCTTTCAACTCGGCAAGGCAAGTAAGATTTATACCGAAAACGAAATTCTTAAAACAACATTTCTGCCAAAATTCAAATTGAAAATCGAACAATTATTCGCCAGCTAAATTATGTTTATGAAAAAAACGATTTACCTTTATATTATTTTAATTTTTGTTTCAACGACGGCTTGTTGGGCGCAAACCGCGCCGCAAACAGCTAAAATTTTAACGGTTGCCGGTTTGAAAGAAAATGTTATGGTGCGCCGCGACGACCGCGCAATTCCGTATATTGAAGCGGGCAGCGACGCGGATTTGTATTTCGCGCAAGGTTATACGACGGCAAGCGACAGGCTTTGGCAGATGGATTTATATCGGCGGGTCGCACGCGGCGAAACAGCGGAACTTTTTGGAAATACTGCTCTCGAAGCAGATAAACGCTGGCGCAGATTCGGGTTTTCGCAGATTGTCGAAGAAGCATTCAAAAGTTTTACGCCCGAATATAAAGGAATTTTGGAAAATTACGCTCGCGGCGTAAATGCTTATATCGCAACTTTGGATGAAAAGACTTTGCCGATTGAGTTTCAGATTTTGAAATATAAACCAAGCGATTGGAAATCGACTGATTCACTGGTCATCGGCGCGATTTTGGCGGACGGTTTAAGCACAACTTGGCAAGCTGATGTAATGCGGGTTTCGTTTGCAGATTTGCCGAAAGAGAAATTTGACCAACTCTTTTTGGAAAAAACTCCGCTTGATGTGCTGATTGTCGGGAAAGACAATCAGATTACAGATTCCAAATTCCAGATTCCAAATTCAAAGACCGAATTGATAGAATTCGCTTTGAAGGATGAAGAAATAAGAAAATCTTCGTTGGAAAGAATCGGATTTTATCAGGAATTCAATGCTGCGAGTAATAATTGGGTTGTTTCGGGCAAGCGAACTTTGGACGGCAAACCGATTCTGGCAAACGACCCGCATTTGCCTGCGTCCGCGCCTTCGATTTGGTATTTGTCAAATCTTTCTTCGCCGACGATGCGCGTTTCAGGCGTAACATTTCCCGGCGTTCCCGGCATTGTTCTCGGACACAATGAATATATCGCTTGGGGCGCGACCAATCTCGGTCCCGATGTGCAGGATTTATACGCCGAAACTTTTAACGACAAAAATCAATACAAAACGCCGAGCGGTTGGGAAACCGCAAAAATCAGACGCGAGAAAATAAAAGTTCGCAAAAATGTTTTGAGTCCCGAAACCGAAACTGAAATTTTAGACGTAACGGAAACGCGCAACGGCGTGATAATTACCGAACAAAACGGCAAAAAATACGCGCTTAAATGGACGGCACGCGACCCGAAAAATGATTCGTTTGAAGGCTTTTTATTGCTTAATCGCGCCAAGGATTGGGATGATTTCAATGCCGCGCTCAAAACTTACGGCGGCGCGGCGCAAAATTTTGTTTATGCGGATGTCAAGGGAAATATCGGTTTTCATAACGGCGGTAGAATTCCGATTCGGCGCACGGGCGACGGTTCGATGCCATATGACGGAGCGACGGGCGACGGCGATTGGGTGAGTGTTATTCCTTATGAAGAACTGCCAAACAGTTTTAATCCGCCCGAAGGTTTTATTGTTACCGCCAATCAAAGAATCGTCGGCGACAGTTATAAGTATTTTCTGACGCATCTGTGGTCGTCGCCGCATCGTGCGCGTCGAATTTATCAGCTTTTGCAGGCAAATTCAAAAGTTACGGTTAACGATATGATGGATATTCAGCGCGACATTTTCAACATTTCTTATTCGGGATTTGCGCGTGAAGTTATCAAAACCGAAGCTGCTTCAAAGGAAACCTTAGATATTCTGCGCGGTTGGGACGGGAAAATGTCCGCCGATTCAAATGCCGCGCTGCTTGTCGGCGAGATTCGGAATGTGTTTCTTAATAAAATTTTAACCGCCAATGTCGGTGCGGAAAGGGTGAAAAATTATCGTTGGGGCTTGAGTGCTTCGTTTGTTGATTGGCTGGCGGCGGAAAAACCGGCGAATTGGCTGCCGAAAGAATTTGCAAATTTTAAGGATTTGCTGATTGCTTCAGATAGGGAAGCACGGGCGAATCTCTCGGCAAAATACGGCGCGGACGCTGGTAAATGGTTGTTTGGAAGCGCGTTCAAAATCCGCTTTAACCATCCGCTGTCTGCCGCGCCTTTGATTGGAAGTATTTTTGCGATTGATGCGATTCCGCAATACGGAAACGGTTTAACGCCGAATGTCGGCACAAGCGTTTCAATGCGGCATATTACCGTGCCGGGAAATTGGGACGAAACGCGGCACGGAATTGCGCTTGGCGAGAGTGGAAATCCGAAATCTTCGCATTACAGAGACCAACTCGAAAATTGGAAATCGGGAAATACGCAGGTTTTTCCGTTTAGCAAGGCGGCGGTTGAAAAGGCGGCGAAGGAAGTGGTCGTGATGTTGCCGATAAAGTAATGGTGAGTTGTAAGCGGTGAACGATTAGTGAAAATCGTAAAATTTGGTAGACATTAAGAAAATCTTAAATGATAACTTCTTTCTTTCACCCACCATTTTTCACTAACCGTTCACCACTATTTAACATTTGATTGCGAACTTCAATAAAATCGCCCAGGATAATCGCGGCGGCTTCGCTGTCAACCCTTTCCCGCATTTCCTTTTCACTCAAACCTCGTTTCCAGAGATTGCCCCGGGCTTCGTAAGTTGAAACTCGTTCATCTTGGAGAAAAACAGGCACATCAAGCGAAAGTGAAAAGTTTCGCGCCAAGCGGCGTGCTTCCTTTGTCATTTCACTTTCCGAGCCGTCAAAGTTATACGGCAAACCTAAAACCAATCCGACTGCATCAAACTCTTCCAGATAGGCGATGATTTGTTTGAGAACTTTTTTCCAGCTTTTGCGTTCCAATACACAAACGTGACGAACCGTAAATTGCAATTCATCGCTGACGGCAATGCCGATGCGTTTCATCCCAATATCGAGCGACAGTAATCTGCCTTTGGGTGGAGCGCGAAGAACGTCTGTTAATTCGGATTGATTAGTTGTTTCTTTGTCTTGCACGAATAAAATTGATATTGGATAATAAAGTTCAAATTTGTTGTCTGTTTATTTTAACAAAAATTAAGAGGTTTATAAGAATGTCATATCGCGGAAAATTTTCAATTGGTTTACTTTCGGCGGCAATCGCGCTGTATGCGGTCGTCGGCGGTTTGTTGTCAACGCAGGCGCAGCAGCCGATAAATGATGCCGGAGCGCAAATCCGTATTTTTGAAAGTGTTTTGCAGCATATCGAAAACGATTATGTTGATGAACCGAATCTTGAAAAAGTTCGAGCAGGTGCGCTGCGCGGGCTGGCAAACGGGCTTGACCCGTATTCGTCTTATCTGACGGCAGACCAAGTAAAAGATTTTCAGGCGAAAAAACAGAACACTCTGGCGGGAATCGGCGCGGAATTTTCGCAGATTTCAGCGTATCTCTATGTGGTTTCGGTCATAAAAGGTTCTCCGGCGGACAAAGCCGGTCTGCAAGCGGGCGATGTCATCGAATATATTGACACCAAAGCGACCCGCGATATTTCTCTCTACGATGCAAAGCAGCTTCTTTTAGGCGAAAGCGGTTCAAAAGTGAATTTGCGTGTTTTGCGTGCCGGCGCGAAACCGCAAACTATTTCCGTTTCACGCGGAAGTTATAAAATCCCTGAAACCACAGCAAAAATCGAGGACGGCAAAATTGGTGTCATCAAAGCCTACAGCCTCGAAAGCGGGGAAGCGAAAGACATTCGCAATCGTGTTCAGGAATTGACCAAGCAAGGCGCACAAAAAATTATTTTAGATTTGCGCGGCGTGGCGGCAGGCGATTTAGCCGTGGCGGTTGAAGTGGCGAATCTTTTTATTAAAGAAGGCACTTTAGCGGAAGTTGTCGGGCGCGACAATAAAGTTTTGAAAACTTACACGGCTGACCCCGGTAAATTTATCTTTGACGGAAAACTTGTTGCTTTGATTGATTTGGGAACTGCGGGCGCGGCAGAAGTCGTCGCTTCGGCGATTTTAGACCGACAGCGCGGCGAAGTCGTCGGTGAGAGAAGTTTTGGCGCGGGAACGGAACAAAAATTGTTTCCGCTTCGCGGCGGCGACGGACTTCTTTTAACAACTGCAAAATGGGCTTCGGCAAACGGTAGAACTTTTCTTTCGGATGAACGCGCAAGTTCCGGCGTGAAGCCTTCGGTTGAAGTTAAACGTCCTGAAACACCCGAACCGATTGATGTCGAAGATTTGGTTGACCAGCAGGAAGAAGAAAATCAAGCTCCGCAACCGAATCCGCAAGCCACGCCGCAACCGACACCCAAAGTGGAACAGCCTAAGCAATCGAAGGAAGATTTGCAGATGAAAAAGGCTTTGGAAATTTTGCGGGACAAATCGCAAGTGATGAAAGCCGGAAGCGGCGAATAATTTGATAAATTTTTATGTTTTGGCAAAGCCGGGTTTAACTGCTCGGCTTTTTTAACGAAAGAATTTGTTGTCGCTTTTCAACAAGACTGTTAAAATCACTTTTTAATGACAGAACAAAATTACAGAATACGTCCGCTTCAAGAAAATGACATTGCCGAATGGTTCATACTGCGAAAACTTTTGTGGGAAGGTTCAAGCGACGAAGAACATAAAGTTGAAATGCTTGATATTTATGAGCATACTGATTCGCAGCTGATTCTGGTCGCCGAAACTGAAAACGGAAAACTCGTCGGATTTTTGGAAGCCAGCATTCGCCCGTTTGTCGAAGATTGTCATACCGACCACGTTGGATATTTAGAGGGTTGGTTTGTCGAACCTGATTATCGGCGATTCGGTATCGGCAGAAAATTAGTGCGGGCGGCGGAAAGTTGGGCGCGGAAAAAAGGTTGTGTCGAGATGGCTTCCGATTCCGAAATAGGAAACGATTTAAGTTTGAAATCGCATCTTAATCTGGGTTATCAAGAAACTTCGCGGCTCGTGCATCTGCGGAAGGATTTGGCTTAGAAAATGGAAAATTACGAATTACGAATTACGAATTATGGATTACGGATTGCAAAAATTCTTTGTCTTCTCTGTGTTCTCTGCGGCTCATTCTTTTCGGTGAAGGCGCAATCAACCAATCAAAATTTTCCAACACCGATTACAACCAATGAAATCAACGGAAAGATTCCGGCGCGTGATGTTGGCGATTCACGTCTGACGAGGTATTTTTATGTATTCGGCGGCAATCAAGGCGATGTTTTTCTTAATATACAAACCTCTAATTTTAACGGAGATATTGATGTTTTTACCGCCGACAACCTAAAACCGATAACGAAAATTACGATTTACGCTGATGTTTCCGAAACCGAAACCGGTCGCGTAATTTATCTCAGAAAACCCGAAAAACTTATTTTGCGCGTCGAAGGACGCTCGCCAAACGACGACGCGGCAGCTTTCCGAATAAAATTTGCGGGAAGTTTTATATCACTGCAAGCCAACGCTGAAAATGACGCGCCCGATTCGCCTGTGGTCAAAACCGAAAATCAAGGCGATGTGCGCGTCAATTCCGTCGGCACAATTATCGAAGTAAAACCCAAACCAATTCCGCAGCCAAAAGAAACCATTGCTGAAAAGGAATCGAAGCCGAAAAAGAAAAAGTCGGAAACGGTTGACGAAGTTAAAGAGCAAGCGGATGAAAAGGAAGTTTCTCCCGATAAAGTCAGCGTGAAAAATGAAGAAGAATCAAAGAAAATTAACGAATCAGCCGAGGGAAAAGATATTGTTATAACCGTTACGGAAGATAAAAAAGACCAATCGACGGAAAATAAATCTGAAACCGAAATGGAAAAAGAAGCAACAAAAATTACGATTGAAAAATCGGATGAAACCGTCGAAGGAAAGACTTCGGAAAATGAGAAAATGTCTGCGGAAGAAAAGCCCGAAAACAAGAAGGTAACGACTGCTAAATCAAAATCAAGTAAAGAATCGAAAAAAGCGAAAGAGTTAAGTGCGCTTGAAAATGTGCATTTGATTGTTTTATTTAAGAACGGCGACAAAATTGACCGTCCGATGAGCGAAGTTATTCGCGTTAGAGTGGATAAAGGAATTTTGATTATTGTTACAAAGGAAGGAAATATCGGACGCTATTCTATTCTTGACGTGGAAAAAATGACTATTCAATAATAATTCAAGAAACTTGAATTCCTTCACTTAGCAGAAATTACTTGGTTAAGTCTGCCGGTCAATTGACCTTGCGGGTTGACTGCTTCAAGTTGAGATAAAATTTTCTTAGCTTCCTCGCTGTTGCCTATTTTGTAGTAAGTGATTCCCAAATTGAAAAGTGTCGGTTCGTGGTTTGGATTTGTTTGCAAAGAAGTTTGAAACTCTTTAACGGCACGGTCAATATCGGGATTTTCTTTTTGCAGTAATGTAATACCAAAATCGGTTCTGACATTTACGTCATTCGATTTTTTTTTAAGTGCTTTCTCATACCAATCGCCCGCTTTTTCAAACAAGTTTGAATCGAAATAAGCATTACCGATTTTGACGATTGTATCGTAATCATCAGGTTTTATTTGGTTGGCTTTTTCGTAAAATTTGACCGCCGTATCAAATTTTTGAATTTTAGCATACATATCGCCGGCTTTAGTTTGCGCTTCAAAACTGTTCGGCTGGCTTTTGGCTTGGTCGAGCGTTTCGGAAACTTCAGGCAGCATTCCGCCTTCGTTTGGTTTAACGCTGACGGCTTGAGTTTGTTGATTGAGAAAAGGCGCATTAACTGCATTTTCAGCAGTATTTTGATATGCGATTGCATTACGATTGAGATTGTTCGAAATGAAAAAACCAAATATCAAACCGATAAACAAACCTGTTATACCAAATAAAATACTATTTTTATTCATTTTAGAATATTCAACGTTTGTAAGCGGCAAGGCATGTGCATCCTGCCGCATATCTTTATGCGTAACTGTGCAGACCCGGAAGCAAATAACTCACTCCCAAATATGTAAATATCACTAATAAAAAGGCGATGATGGCAAAATAGGCGGAACTTCTGCCCGACCAGCCGCGCGAAATTCGCGTATGCAGAAATCCGGCGTAAGTCAGCCACGCGACTAAAGCACCGGTTTCTTTTGAGTCAAAGCCCCACGGTCTGCCCCACGATTCGTTTGCCCAGATTGCGCCGGTGATAAGAAGCATTGCCAAACCCGCGAATGCCAGACTCGCGGTCCTATACATTAAAGCGTCGAGCGATTCGAGAGAGGGAAGCCGTTCACGCAGCGTTTCAGTTCTGAAACCGAACAAAATCACGAAAAACGTTCCCGCCAAAGCTGTAATTAAACCGGCGAGTTCAACCGGATTGGTATTCAGACTCAAGAATAATTTATTGCCGTTGTTTTGCAGAAATTGTTTCGCGGCTTGCTCAAATTGGATTGGTTTAATTGCGGCAAACTCCTGGGCGGAAAGTTCTTGTTTGGAAGCGAGTTCCTTGCCTGCCGCAACATATTGACCCGGATTCTGAGTAAGTTGCGTCTGCAGTTTCGGATATACGTCGGTTGTAGATTTAATGCCGGAAACCAAAAATGCAATCGCTAAAATTTGCGTAACAAAAGCAATTTTTAACAAAATATGCCCGATTTTTTTTGCATTTTCGTTATTTCGATAAAGGTAAAGCAAAAAGGAAATAATCACACCGAGAAGTAAAATTCCCGACAAAACTAACGCCTCACCGACGTATGGAATTTCAAGTCGAAACGGAGACGAAAACGGTTTCGGTGAACTCGGAGCAAAAAGTCCCGCCCGATAGACAAATTCGGTGAAAACGGAAAATTTGCTAATTGTCGCTATCACGGCGAGGGCAAAAATGCTTGACCAAATCGCCATCGCTTCGACTTTTACTTTGTCTTTGAGCAAATAAATAACTGCAACTGCAAAACAAACCAGTGCTATGCCGTAACTCAAAGAAGCCACGCCGACATGAATCGGTCGCCAATAAGAATCCAAAACGGGCGGCAAATCTATAAATTCGGGTCCGATAAATCGCGCTAAAGTTAAAATCAATGCCGCCAGCGGAAGCGTGAACGCGCTTAAAAATTGAAAACTTTTGCGTTTTGACAAAACCAGAGTCGTGATTCCCGCGCCGAAAGCAAATGCCAGACTCAAATCATATAGATTGGCAAAAGGAATGTAGCGGAAAAACCATGGCGTTGCCATATTTCCGCCGGCGCGAAGCATCTCAATTTCGCGGTCAAACGCACCGACCCAACGCACTAGCCAACTCGACAAGTTAAAGAAAACGCCGAGCGTCGCCGTCCACAAACCGATTTTCTGCGCCATTTCCGAAGGCGCGTAAAGATTGGTCAGTTGGAAAAGCGCGGCAAGAATATAACAAGCCAGCGCAATCATCATCAGTGCGCCGTCGGAGATGAATCTTGCGCCTATTTCGATACGCAAAAACAGCATCAAAAATGCACCGACAACTGCTAAAATTGCGGGCAAATATGAATAAAAAGATGATTTGTTTTGAATCCGTCTTACTTCTTCCATAATTTTCCTTTTTCGATGTTGTTAAATAACGCAGAAGCGTGTATTAAACATCAGTTTCTGTATTTGTTAAAGCGTTATTTATCTTATTAAATTTATCTTCAAAGCCCTGCTCATTTCTATTTGTATTTCCGCCTAGAACGACTTCAAAACCATTTTCGTTTTGACCGTCAATCATCGCCCAAATTCGTTTGTGCGACAGGAAAAATACAAAACACAACGCGCCGATTAAACCAAAGCCGCCGATATACCAGGCAATAAACGCGGCATTAAAAGGGTCATATTTGATGGACAAAATGTGCGCGTAGGGTGATTTTTCAAAATCTTTCAAACGCCATTTATAGCCCGCTTTCGGAGCACCGACCGGGATTTTATCCGACAAATTTGCCGCAAAAGCAAAGACTTTATTTTTTTCTCCGGTTGGAGTAGTAACATTTAAAACGACTGCCGGATTGTTGTATTCAGCCGAGCGAGTGTCGGGTTGTCCTTGCGGATTAAACGTGAAATCAGGAAAAAACGCTTCATAATCAATTTTTGTTCCGTCGGGCAAATTCTGCGAACCGTTTCGCGCTAGATTAATCGTAAAAGGCTGACCACCTTCCTGCGGTGTCAGTTCAAGTGTCATATTTCGCGCGCTTCCGAGCGTGATCGCACTCGCCTGAAAAAAGCGGTAACCGCGATAAGAATAAGGTCTGTTTAAACTGACATCCGCTTCTGTTACGCCGTATTGCGGATCGTTAATTTTGATGCGCGTATGCCAGTCGAGCGTGTTTTGTATATCAATCGAACCGCCCGGGTTTATCAAATTCTGCTCAATATCGGTGCAGGTTATCGTAAATGGCAATCCGACGGTGTAACGCTCTTGCTTATCCAAATTGAACTGTATCATTTGAATATCTTTGGTAACTTGTCCCGGCATCATCCGCACGTCGGCATCAAATCCGGTTTGCAGCGCAACGAAATGTCCGAGAAAAAGCGTTAAAAGTGCAACGTGAACAATATATGCGCCCAAACGGTTTAATTTTCCGGTTTCACCAAAAACGAATAAATTGGATTTGTTCAGCGTTTTTGAATAATCTTTGCCGCCGCTTTCGTCTGAAACATAATAAATATTATTGCTCCTGGTAATTTGCGGTTTGAAACCGTTGGCTTTGAAAATTCGGCTGATTTTTTCAGCAACTTCTTTTTCATCCGCGCCTTCCACCCGCAGAACTGTGTTTTGCTTTTGTTTCAATAACCAACCACGCGTTGCCGAAAGTTTCGGTTTAGAAACGTAACTCCACGCCGCAGGAAAGCGGTCAATTGAAGCCAGCACAATGGTCAGCGAGAGAATCAGGAGGAGAAAATTAAAATACCAACTGTGATAAATATCGAAAATGCCCAGTGTGCCATAAACAATTTTTTCCGCCGGAGTCAAAGAGGCGTAATAAGCGTCAAAACCGTTGACGTTTTGCTGAATAAAAATCATTCCAGCCATCGATAAAACGACCAAAATACAAAGCAGAATAACCCCGAACCGCACCGAACTTAAAAACGCTAAACCGCGATTTAAGAACGATGATGGTTTTGTTTTTGCCTTTTTATCGGCTGCCGATTTGATTGATTCTTCTATAGCTGACATTTTAATACAAATTAGATGATAAGAATAATATCTTAGCCGAATGTTTTTGTCATCTTTTGGAAAAATTAGTTCGTCTGTTAAAAAAAAGAAGTTTAGTTTGCTATATTTGTATTTGGAAATTTGAAAAAGGATAGCTATTCTAAAAATATAAGATGACAAACCAAAATAATAATGCTGATGTAATTTGTAATAATTTAAGATTAAACAAAGCGAAAGCTAAAACCAATGTTAAATTACATCAAATTTCTTTCAAAAAAGCCAAAACTTTTTGAATATCCTTATTTTTCTAATTTTATGACGTTGAACATTCGGTCCAATTGCGTAAAATTATTATAATCGGAAAGTTGGACAAATATCAACAATTGTTTGTTTTATAGAAAATGGAAAGTATAATCGTAGAAATTCAACCGGCAAAAGTAATCAGATTGCGTGAAAAACTTGCGGCGTATCTGGAACTGACGAAACCGCGAATTGCGTTTTTGCTGGTTTTAACTTCGGCGGCGGGATTTTATCTTGGTTCGGATAAAAGTTTTCACGGCGTGCTTTTTATAAACGCGATGGTCGGCATTACGCTTCTTGCTTTTGGCGTTGCCACGCTCAATCAAGTTTGGGAAAGAAAAACCGATGCTTTGATGGAGCGCACGGCAAAACGTCCTTTGGTTATCGGCAGCATCACTGCCAACGAAGCCTTGTTTTTCGGTGTTTCACAATGCGCCGTCGCGGAAATTTATCTAACCTTTCTTGTAAATCCTTTAACGGCAATTCTCGGTTTGATTGTCATTGTCGGCTACGTTTTGCTTTACACGCCTTTGAAAACACGCACATCCGCGTCAACCGCAATCGGCGCACTGCCGGGCGCGTTGCCGCCTCTGATGGGTTGGACTGCCGCTTCAAACGAAATAACTCTCGGCGCGTGGGTCTTGTTTGCAATGCTCTTTCTTTGGCAATTTCCGCATTTTTTGGCGATTGCCTGGATGTATCGCGAGCAATATGCAAAGGCGGGAATTTTGATGCTTCCGGTTGTTGAACCGGAAGGAAAAATTACCGCGAAACAAATTGTAATTTTTACCGTTTTGCTTTTGCCGATTAGCGTTGCGCCGTTTTTTATCGGTCTGGCAGGTTGGATTTATTTAATCGGCGCGAGTCTTTTGGGAATTTGGTTTCTCTCGGCAAGCATAAATGCTGCCCGTGCCAAAACGAATGAAAAAGCGCGGAAATTGCTTCTCGTTTCGGTGATTTATTTACCTTTAATTTTTCTGTTGATGGTTTTCAATAAAATTTAAATTTAACATTATGAAAATCGGAACTACCGAAACAATCGAAGAGAAAGGAAAAAAGCGGAAACTTCGCTCAACTTTTAGCAGCGGAAGCAGCTCAAACGGCGGCAATCGAAATCGCGGCGGCGGTGGCGGCGGAAACGATGGCGGCGGTGATAATCATAAAAACGATTTTTACGAAGACACAGAATCGAAACCAAATGACAAATTTCGTGTCGGAATGTGGTTTCTATTGCTCGTTGTGATGATGACCTTCGGCGGTTTAATCGGCGCGTATGTCGTTATTGCAACCAAAGGCGAAATTGAGTGGAAACCGTTTGCTTTACCATTTCAAGTTTGGGTCAGCACCGTTTTAATTTTTTTTAGTAGTTTAACCTACCAGATTTCAAACAACGCACTACAATCGGAAAATCAAACTAAGGCAAAAAATTGGCTTTTGGCGACAACAGTTTTAGGCGCAATGTTTATCTCATCGCAAATTCTTGCATGGTTTGAACTTGCGCGACAGGGCGTTTATGTTGCTAGCAATCCTTACGCCGGATTTTTCTATATTTTAACCGCCGTTCACGCGCTCCACGTTTTCGGCGGAATTCTCGTGCTTGGCTATATTCTTTTGCGAACTTGGAACAAAACATTTTCCGATGAAGAATTAGATAAACGCCAATCAATCTCAAACGCCGTCGGGCTATACTGGCATTTTATGGACGGTCTTTGGATTGTTTTATTCGTTTTGCTTGGTTTTTGGAAATAAAACATAATAGGTGCAGCAAGAAAAAAGGTCAATGTTTTTCATAAACACGCTTTCGGTCGTTGTGCCGATAGTTGTCGCCATTTTGCTTTCCTTTACCAATAAATTAGACCTTGGCGAATGGACAAAAAATCTATCTCACGCTATTGGTATTATCAATTCCTTGACAACAATTGTTTTACTTTTCGGATTATTTTTTATTAAACAAAGCAAAGTTCATCTGCACCGGATTGCGATGACGATTGCTTTTGTTTTGGGTGGGTTGTTTTTAGTTTGTTATCTAACTTATCACATCTCGAATCCGGCGAATAAATTTTACGGCGAGGGTGTTGTCCGATATATTTATTTTTTTATTTTAATTAGCCACGTTGGTCTTTCGTTGGTAGTTTTGCCGCTTGTTTTACGGGCAATGTTTTTTGCCATAACTAGACAGTTTTCCCGCCACAAAAAAATAGTTCGCTTTGCTTATCCGATTTGGCTATTTGTTTCGTTCACCGGTGTAATCGTCTATTTTATGCTTTACCATTTGTTTCCCGCTAAATAAAAGAATTTCAAAATACTCTTGCCAAATCAAATTTCAGGTGATATATTATTGATTGTTGAAAACTTATCGCCGAAGTTATTTTTAACGTGAAATAACGCGGGGGAACCAAAGTTTTACGGCACTTTTACGTAGAACACGGGGCGAAGCGTTTTGCTAAAGAAAATGCAGGGAGACTTCTTCATTCCTAGCCCGACAGCTAACCTCGTAGGTGTGGTGAAGAAGACACTGATAAATTTATGCCGTGACAGGTGCGATTTTGTGTGTGCTTCGTGCCTTTGATTTTTTCAACAAATCAAACGAGACATCCAGTCTTCTCAAAGGGAAAAGTTCCGCGTTTCGATGCGGAACTTTTTTTGTTTAGCTGGCTCGTTAGGCTATTTTATTTCGACGCATAAAAACATAAAAATAAACAAGTAAATTTATGCCAATTAAAATTAAACCAAGAAACAGATGAAACCAATAACTTAGGTTGGAATACAAAACCATTGAAACGTAATGTTCAATAAAGCCGCCGGAATAACCGGCTTCTCCGCCTAAATTTCGAAACCAATTTTCAAGCGGTGTCAACGGACAAGTCAGTGAAAAAACTACGACGACAAATCCCCAAATCAGCGCGGGAATATGCACCCACATGACCGAACGCCAACGTAGCACCAACAATCCACCAAGCACTATAAAAAGTACAAAGCTGAAATGAAAAGCCAGCACAAAATCTGCTAAAAAACGATAAATCATAAAATTTGTTCAGTCAAATCAATGTGGCTTAGATGTTACCCCATATCACGCCCTTTTTCTACATTACTTTTCCCAAACAGTAACTTCATAACTTTAAGCGGAATTTTTTCGTCTTTTTATGATGAACTTTTATAAGTAATTATTACAAGGAAATTTGATTTTTTGCAAAGTAACTTCAACACTGATAAAAGGAAATGCGTGAAACCTATAAAGTAAAAGTTTCACGCATTATTATCTGCAATTTGAAATCTGAAATTTCAAGTTAGTTATTTGAGTGTAATTAACGAAACAGTTGCGCCTGACGGGTCGTTGACAACGCAAAAACGTCCCGTGTTCGGAATATCCGTCGGCGGAACGCAAAGGCTTCCGCCAAGTTCGGCAACTTTTTCAGCCGCCGCGTCAACATCGTCAACCGCAATATAAGCCATCCAATGTGAAGGAGTATCGCCAAATTCTTTTCCCATTTGATACATTCCGCCGAATTGCTTTTCACCGCCAATGCTTATTTCATTATAAACCATTCCCGCTGCGTCGCTTTCTTTGAACTGCCAGCCGAGAAGTTCGGTATAAAAGTTTTTGCAAGCCTCAAAATTACTGCTCGCCAACTCGTTCCAACAAAATTCTCCGTGTTTCGGCATCGCCGTTTGCTCTGCCGCTGCTTGTTCTGACATATTTTTACTCTCCTTAAATTTAAATTTTCTCTACTAATAGTTTGTGGGAGTAAAAAATTGAGGATTGAGTTGTGAAGTGAGATAAAGTGGCTTTGCGGAGAAAGCAGGACGGTCATTCACAACTCAAACTTGACAGTCTAAAAAGTCTAGGAAGAAAGAAGGTTTTGACTTCCTAGACTTCCCAGGCTTTCAAGACTTAAAATCATCCGGCGCGGCGCATCGGTGTTTGCACTTCAACATTTTGCTGCTTTTGCATATCTTGTAAATGTTGAATAAAACTCGATGCCGCACGTTTTGAAAGCTCATCCGTTTTGCATTCCATCACGTTTTGACATTCTTCGTCCGCGTCAATTCCGATTTCACGCGAAAGTGCGCGAATCATTCCAAGCTGTTTCGCCGTAACTAAATCCGACAAACTTTTGGCAATTGGATTCGCCGGAAAACCATCGTTATTTGGCGGTACTGCGCCCTCGCGTTCAATTGTGTCGGATTCTTTTTTATACAAATCACGAGCAATACCGAATTTCACGGCGGCGCGTTTGAGCGCGTCGTGTTCGGCTTTTTTAATGCCCATTTCGCTTCCGGCTAAACCTGTTCCGATTCCTTCGCGCGTGATTCCGTCAATCGTAATCGCCACCGTAACGGTGAAAATATCGCCGATTTGACGCATATCCTTAACTTCATGCGACCAATTAGGCGCGGTTTCGTCCAAAATATCGGCGACCGTGTGCCATTCGACATAATCAACCATCTGGATATTGCCGTTTCTATCGCGCCAACCTTCGCGCTGCCTGACCAATTCCGGGTCAACATTTTTCCGCAATTCTTTTAATGTTGACGTAAAATTCAACACATTGTTCGGTGTTTCTTCCTCCGCCGTAACAAACGGCATTTCTTGTAAATTTTCTTGTTTCATTTTCTTATCTCCTTGTGTGTTCGCAAGATGATTCGGCTCAACAAATTCTTTCATATCGGCTTGTCCAGTTGCCAAAACCTTTTCTTGAGCTTTATCGGACTTCTGTTCGCCGCGTTTGGACTGGCGCGACTCAGATGCGTTTTTGTCTTCTTTAACAACTTGTGTTGGTTTTACTTCAACTTGAGTTTCGACCTTCACAGGTTGTTTTGTCGCCGATTCGGTATTTTTTGCGACCAAAGCGAATTTAACCGCCAAAATATGTTCGCAGCGAAACCCCGAATCGCTGACAGCCGCTTCTTCAAATTCTAAACAATTACAACGGATTTTTCCCTCACGATTGCGCCAGACTTCATACGAAGTTTGTCTGCCGCGTAAGGAAGGAGTTGATACATGAAATTTGTCTGCTTCGCGTCTGACCAATCCCATCGCCGCAATTGACTTGGCTCTTTTTTCTCGTTTTTCCGTTAAATTTTTTTCTACTGCTAGTGCTGTCATTTTTCTTACTCCTTTTTCTACAAACTATTTTAATTTCAATTGTTTGCATTACAGATAAAACGAATTCGTTTCATCTGTGAAACATTGTATCAAACAAATTTATTTGTTGCAAGTGTGAAACGCAGTGTTGCATCTAAAATTTTTTTATGATAAGTTCTTTTTAGCAAGGGCGAGTTTTGGAAACTAAATTTAGTTCCAGAGCAAATGATTTTTAATTAGTGGAGAAAAAAATTATGGCTTACAAAAATGAAGGTCTGATAAATACGAAAGAACTTGGACGAGCGATTAAACGCCGCCGTGAAGAATTGAATTTGAGTTTGCGTGATGTCGCCGATGTTACGCAGGTTTCGGCTTCGACGCTTTCACGCATCGAAAACGGAACGGGCAAACCTGATGCCGATAACATCGCGCGTTTAACAGGTTGGCTCAATATGCCGATTGACCGTGTGATGAATAAACATCAAAGCGATAATAAATTTGTTGATGCAATTGTTTATTATCCGCACGAAGCAACACCGGAAATCGTCGAAGCGCATCTTCGCGCCGACAAAAATTTAACGCCCGAAACGGCGAAAGCATTGTCGGAACTTTTTCGCGTGGCTTATACACAATTTAGCAAACCTCAGGAATAAGGCAACTGTGTTTTAGTTTCTTATCATTGAAGAACGGCGGCACAAGCGTCAATGCGTGTGTCGGGACTAAACTTTACTTTGACCGGATGAGTATGAAAACAATATCGCGCATCGAATCTAAACGAACCGAAATTGCAAAAAATGATGGTTTCGCTATCGAAACAACTTTTGTTCTTTTCTTTTTGGCGGTTGAATTTGGACGAAGTTCCAGTGGTTTAACTTTCGATAGTATGTTTCTGGCTTTGACACTTTTGATGATAATCGTTTTCCCGTATTTCTTACCGTCAAATGAAAAGCCGGACTTCGGAAGTTGGCTTTTAGGCAGAAGTTTTATTGCTGTATTTGCGGTTTTGCTCGGCGTGATATTTAAACAAAGCCTCGGCGTGGTTTTGCCGGAAACATTTCGTTTTCTGCCGATGACTTTGCTTATTCTAGCGACGATGCTCAGTTGTTATATTCAATTTTACGGTTTTCTAAAACTCCGTTTGGCAAAATAGGCAAAAGGCAAAACGGGTTAACAAAAAAAGGTTCGCGCTTGTTCGGGAAACAGGCGCGAACCTTTTATTTGATGAAAAGTTATAACAGATGTTATATTTTATACGGAGAATTTAATATGACAAACACTTTAAAAATTACAACTATTGGAAATTCGACAGGAGTGATTTTGCCGAAAGAAATTTTAGAAAAACTTCGGGTGAAAAAAGGTGATTCTATTTTCGCCGTCGAAACTTCAAACGGAATTGAATTAACAGCTTATAATCCTGAATTTGCTAAGCAAATGGAAATTGCCGAACAAGTTATGCGCGAAGACCGCGATGCTTTGCGAAAATTGGCGGAATAAATATGCCCGAAATCAAATGGCTTTTGGAAGAAACAGTTCTTGCCATTCATAAACGTCAAATCGCTGAACACGGCGGAAGCGACGGTGTGCGTGATATGGGATTGTTGTCTTCGGCACTTGCGCGTCCGCAAAATCTGTTGGCTTACAGCGACGAAACGCCTGATATTTCTGCATTTGCCGCCGCTTATGCTTTTGGTGTCGCCAAAAATCATCCGTTTATTGACGGCAATAAACGCACGGCGTTGGTTGTTATGCGGACTTTTTTGCAGTTCAACGGATACAATTTCAATACTACGCAAGAGGACAAATATCTGACTTTTTTAAAACTGGCGGAAGGAAACTTAAGTGAGGAAGAGTTAGTGAATTGGATACGCAAAAGGATAGAGATTATTGTTTAAATTTTAGGCAACAATCTCTGTCTTGAAATTCTGAAAAATGCACTAAAAATTAAACCGCAACCGGCATTAAAACATCGTGAATCACCTTAACTTGTTCGGCTAATTCAAGATACTGTGTCGGAGTTAACGCTTGTGCGCCGTCGCAAAGTGCTTCTTCGGGCTGTGAGTGAACTTCGATAATCAAACCGTCCGCGCCGACGGCAACACCGGCTCGCGCCATCGGATTGACCATATAGTTTCTGCCTGTTCCGTGCGACGGGTCAATAATTATCGGCAGATGTGTCAAACGATGAACGGCAGGAACAATTGATAAGTCCATCGTGTTGCGGGCGTGTGTGCCGAATGTTCTGATTCCGCGCTCGCATAAAATCACGTCGTAATTCCCCTCAGCCATAATATATTCGGCGGCAAGCAGAAATTCATCCAAAGTCGCTGACATTCCGCGTTTCAGCAAAACCGGTTTGCGCGTTTGCCCGACATATTTCAAAAGCGAAAAATTCTGCATATTTCGCGCTCCGATTTGGATGCAGTCGCCATATTTTTCAACCAAATCAATACCGCGCTCGTCCATTGCTTCGGTAACGATATTCAAGCCGAATTGGTCGCGCACGTCGGCTAACATTTTCAAACCGTCTTCGCCCATTCCTTGAAAAGCGTAAGGTGAAGTGCGCGGTTTGAACGCGCCGCCGCGAAAGAATTTTGCGCTGCTCCTTGAAACTGCTTCGGCAACCGAGAAAACCTGCTTTGCATTTTCAAGCGCACAAGGTCCGGCAATAATCGCCAATTCATTGCCGCCGATGACTGCGTTTCCGACTTTAATAACCGATTTTTCGGGACGCAGATCTTTAGAAATGAGTTTATACGGTTTAGTAACGCGAATTGCTTCCGCCACGCCCGTCAAATTTTCAAAATGCGCCGGGTCAACCGCGCCTGCATTTCCCGTGATTCCAATTGCGGTTCGCGCCGCGCCCGGCATCGTGTGCGGACGAAATCCGAGTTTTTCAATGATTCCAATAACGCGCTCAACATCATTTTGCGTCGCGTCGGCTTTCATCACAATTAACATAATTTTCTATAACAAACTTCTAAATTTGGATTTTGCAAGTTGCTGACAATATAAGCATTTTGCAAACAAATATCGGAAATACAAAAGAAATTATTTTCCATTTAAAAACAAAGCAAATTTATTGCCAGATAAACTAACCTTCGGCAATTTCGATTGCCTGCAACAACGCCTGCGCTTTATGCACAGTTTCATCAAATTCCTTCTCTGGCACGGAATCGGCGACAATTCCCGCACCGGCTTGCACGGTTGCCACGCCATTTTCCAAAACAATTGTCCGAATAGCAATGCAAGTGTCAAGATTTCCGGCGTAATCAACATAGCCGACAGCACCGGCATAAATTCCGCGCTCGTCCGGTTCGAGTTCTCTGATTATCTGAATCGCCCGCACTTTCGGCGCACCGGAAACCGTTCCTGCCGGAAAACACGCGGCAACAGCATCAAAACAATCCTTTTCTTTTTCTAATTTAGCAGATAAACAACTGACAAGATGCTGAACGTGCGAGTATTTTTCGACTTCCATCAATCTATCAACTTTGACTGAACCATATTCGGCAATTCTGCCCAAATCGTTTCTTCCCAAATCAACCAGCATCAAATGTTCCGCCGTTTCCTTCGCGTCGCCGCGCATTTCTTCGGCTAGTCTCGCATCTTCTGCTTCGTTTGCGCCGCGCCAGCGAGTTCCGGCAATCGGACGATATTCGACATTTCGATTGCGGCATCTGACCAGCATTTCCGGCGACGCACCGATAATTGATTTTCCGTCAAATTCAAATAAAAACATATACGGCGAAGGATTCAGCGAGCGCAGAGCGCGGTAAATCGCTACCGCAGAAGCCGAAGTTTCCTTGCTGAAACGCTGCGAAATAACGGCTTGATAACAATCTCCAGCGAGAATGTATTCCTCAATTTGCGAAACCGCCGCGAGAAATTTTTCCTTTTTCCAATTTGATGAAATTTCCCCGCTATTTTTATTAATTTGAGAAACCGGCAAACGCGGCGTATTTTGCAAAAGTTGGGCGATTTTTTCGTTTTCTCCGGCGGCTGATTGATAAACTTCTTCCAAATTGTCGGTTTCGTCCGTAAAAACTAAAGTCGTTATTTTAATTTGCTGATAAGCATGGTCAAATGCAACGATTGTGCGGAAAAAAAGCCAAAAACCGTCTTCTGCGTCTGCAGTTTGCAGAGTCGGTTCAAAAAGTCCGACTGCCGAAAAATTAAAAAAACCAACCGCGCCGCCCGCAAACGGAGCAATCTCAAAATCTCCGACAAAGTTTTTATCCGCAAAATTTTCGCGCAAACTTTCCAATAAATTTTTCTCGGAAATAATTTCTCTACCGTTTTGTTTAATAAAAGTTTTGCCGCCGCGCCCACGCATAATTTTGTTTGGACTTGCGCCGAGAAATGAATAACGCGCCAGATTTGCGCCGCCTTCGATGGATTCGAGCAAAAAGGAAAACCGCGCATTTTCGCGCAAAAGCAAATAAATCCCAAATGGCGTTTGCAAATCCGCCGCAATCGTCAAAGTTACGGGAATGACATTGCCTTTCGCGGTTTGCGCCAAAAACGCGGAAAAATTTTCGGGTTTAAGATTTTGCATCGAAAAATAAAAAACTGCCAAACTTTTATAATGTTTAGCAGTTAATCTTAAAACTTATTTGCACAGAAATTTGTTAAATCTGCATTTAAACAAGACTAATCGCCGCCGGTTTGCCAAAACGCCGCCAACGATAATTTGTATTAAATTCTAACGATAAAGTCTGCATTGCAAAGTAAATTTTTAACAGAATACCAAAAGTGAAGTCAAGCCGGACAAAATATATTTTGCCGATTGCTCAAATTCAGTCAATAAAAATCTCGCTCAAAGGAAGTCGAAAGTTTGGAAGAATCTCTTCGCAGGTCAATTCGTCATTTTCCGTCAAAATCTTTGTTTCAGTCGGAGAAAAATAAATCGTCAAAGTTTTAAATTCAGGAACAATTTTCCAAACCTGTGTTACGCCCGCATCAAAGTATTCGCGAATTTTACGCTCGACCTTGTTGTGAGTTTCGCTCGGCGAGATAACTTTGATCGCTAAATCGGGCGCGAAATTCCAAATATCAATCGGTTCGCCCGTCGGCGGAATCTTTTTCGCCAAAACAAAAGAAACATCGGGAATGCGTTTGTTTTCACCGATTTGGAAAAGTGTGTTGTCGCCATAGACTCGTCCGAGTTTGTTCTTTTTCAAAAAATTCCCAATTTGATAGTTAATCTTGTCGCAATTCCGCTGTGTTTGGCTGTCGGCATTTTCCTCTTCTCCAATTTTCCATCAACAAATTCATAGCCTTTGTTTTTTATGAGAAAACGATTGATGGAAGCATCGCTGCGAAACTTGCGTAGTTTTGGCGAAGTAGTGCCGACACTCGAAACCGGAAGCTGTGTTTTACGATTTGTTTCTAGTTCCATTCAGCAAACTCCTTAAAATTTCTAAATTTATTTTAGCAGATTGTCCAAAATTAGTCCTTTGTTATTGTTGCCGCGAAACTTGATTTAGAAAAGCAAAGGACGAAGGACTAACTTACATTCTTTCGGGAACTTCGATGCCGAGCGTATTCAAAGCGGCAGTCAAACTTCGTCGCGCCAAGTCCGCAGTAACGATTAAAATTGCGCGTTTGACAGCATTTTCTTCCGTTATAATTTTGTGGTTATGATAGAAAAGATTAAACGCTTTTGCCAAATTAAAAGTGTATTTCGCTAAAATCGCGGGTTCGGTTGCGGAAACGGCTTGCGCGACGGTTTCTGCCAGCCGCGAAGCCAAAGTTATCAGCGACCAGATTTCATTTTCTTTTTCTAAAATTCCTGCAATTTCAGATTTGGAATTTGAAATTGTTTCAATTGCGTTTTCCGAAGCATTTTCTTCAAGTTTGCGGAAAATCGAATTTGCTCTGACGGCGGAATACTGGCAAAAACAACCTGTTTCGCCTTCAAATGAAAGAGCTTCTTTGAAATCGAAAACGATAACGGTTGTGCGCGTGAACTTCAGCAAAAAATAACGCAACGCGCCGACGGCAATGATGCATGCAGTTTTTTTCTTTTCTTCGAGGGACAAATCGGCGTGCCGCGCTTCGACTTCTCTGAGCGCGTTTGCTTCAAGACGGTTTATCAAATCGTCGGCTTTTACGCCCAAACCCTTGCGCCCGCTCATTTCAATAAACGATTTTTGTTTGTCTTCTTCGGAAATTTCAAAACCTAATTCTTCCGCCGCCGAAGGCGAAAGCGCGACCATTTCGTAAGAAAGATGAACGCTCACCGCTTCGCCTTTTTCGGGAAAAATCAATCCGACACCTTTTTTGACGACTTCCTGCGGGTAAGATTGGCGCGAATCAATCACGTTATAAACCGTTTCGCTGTTGCCGAATTCGGGTATTTCTCCGCTGTCGGATTTTTTCGCCGTCGTTATCCAAACTTCTTGACCGTTTTCGTAAATGTGAAAAAGATTGTAATTAAAATCCAGACCGAGAAGTCCGAGTTTCCACATTTGATACGCGATGTCTTTGCCTGTATAAGTTACAGTTCCATTTGAACGCACGAGAATTTTATCAGCTTCGTGTTCGTCCGTTCCCGTGTGCGATTCTGTCGGCATCACCCAGCAGCCCGCGCTTTTGCCCGCCGTTTCATATTTGATAACGCCGCGCCGTCTCATTTCTTCAAACGCTTTTTGCCAGAAATGAAGTTGCAGAATTTCCGATTCGCGCGGCAGTAAATCGTAGCGAATTCCGACGCGTTCCATTGTTGCCACAATACATTGGACATTGCGCGTAACAATGTAATCGGAGAGTTCGGCGGTCGGATTATTTCCTTCTTCAATCAAATGCAAAACTTCGGTGCGTTTCGCTTTCAGTTCTTCATTCGTTTGATATTCCTGACCGACTTTGGCGTATAAATTCCAGCAATAATAATCGAAAGTCTTGTTTTCGGCTTTTAATTTTTCGTCGAGTTCTTTTATGTTTTCAAGCGACATTTTTTCCAAATAGACAAAACCGACGACCACATCGGCAACCTGAACGCCGGTGTTGTCAATATAATACTGAATTTCTACTTTTTTGCCGGTAGCTTTTAAGATTCGCACAAACGTATCGCCCAAAACTGCATTTCTGACATGCCCGATGTGCGCGGCTTTGTTCGGATTAACCGAGGTATGTTCAACACAAACTTTCGGCGCGTTTTCATCTTCGGTAAGTTTTAGCTGCGGCAAAGGCTTGTTATTTATGCTTTCAGCTAAATAAATGGAGCGATTAAAAAAAACATTCAAATAACCTGCGCCCGCGACTTCGACACGCGCCACTGCTTCATTTTCTTCCAACGCGGCTTTTAATTTTTCCGCAATCTCACGCGGATTTTTCTTTTCGCCGGTCGTTTGTTTGATTTTTTTGACAAGTTCAAACGCAATCGGAAACGCCAAATCGCCGAGTTCGGTTTTCGGCGGAATTTCGGCGGCAACTTGTTCCAATTCAACTGAAAACTGCTGTTTTGCCGTTTCAATTACTTTTTTACGCAGGTCGTATTGCAGTTCTAATAAATTCACTTGTCATTTCCTCAATTAAATAAAAAGCCAAGTATAGCGCAAACCGCGCAAAAGAACGAAACACAAACTTTGACCTTTTTCGTTTTGAAATCTAGACTTCTTGTTTATGAAAACTCTCTTTTTCGATTGTTTTGCGGGTGCGAGCGGAAATATGATTCTGGGCGCATTGGCTGCGCTCGGAGTTGACCGCGAAAAACTTGTTGAACAATTAAAATTACTCGACATTTCCGATTTTGAAATTGAATTTTCGCAAACTGACCGTTCGGGAATTTCCGCAATTCACGCCGAAGTGAAATTTCAGGAAGAAAAAACTCATCGCCATCTGCACGCAATCGAAAAAATTATCGGCGATTCGCATTTGTCGGATTCCATTAAGGAAAGAGCAATAAAAATTTTTTCAAAACTTGCGGAAGCAGAAGCAAAAGTTCATGGCATTGTAGTCGGAAAAGTGCATTTTCACGAGGTCGGCGCGATGGATGCGATTGTTGATGTCGTCGGCGCAGGTTATTTGAATGTTTTTTTTAATCGCTCCATTTATTTAGCCGAAAGCATAAATAACAAGCCTTTGCCGCAGCTAAAACTTACCGAAGATGAAAACGCGCCGAAAGTTTGTGTTGAAC
>MWZA01000191.1 GCA_002050455.1 Acidobacteria bacterium 5-1
CTTCCGTATCATTCGGCAGTTTTAAAAGTTTTTCGTGCAGACTCTCGTATAAAAAACCAGCCATTTGCTCTGCCGTAAAACCTTTTGAACCGACTAAATCAGGTCGTCCGACATCGCCGATAAATAGTGTGTCGCCCGTCAAAATTTTTAGCGGCTCGTCTTTGCCTTCAACGATAATCGAAATTCCTTCGAGAGTATGTCCGGGCGTTTCCAGAATTTTCAGTTTGATATCTCCGACATTCAATTCGTCGCCGTCCGTTACGGCAAGATGATCGAATTTTGCATTTGCTTTCGCCCCGAAAACAATCTTCGCGCCCGTTTTCTCGGCAAGTTCCGCGTGTCCGCTGACAAAATCGGCGTGCAGATGCGTTTCGATAATATATTTGATTGTCTGCCCGTTTGCCGCGGCTTCGTCCAAATATTGCTGAACATCGCGTTGCGGGTCAACAATCGCCGCCTCGCCATTCGAACCAATGTGATAAGAAGCATGCGCTAAACATCCGAGATAAAATTGTTTGAAATTCATAGATATCACCTGAAAAATCAAATTGCGTTGCTGTTATTCATCCAATTGTATAACAATCCGTAGGTGTTTGAAAATATAGGACTTTCTCAAAAATGCCGCAAGCCCGGGCGAAAATCACACTCGACACTTCGTCCGGGCTTGCAGCATTTTTGAGAAAGTCCTATTAATAATAGATTCATCATCAACCTCTATTTATCTTTCAAAACTTCACTCCAATTAATTTCCAAATTCTCTCTGTCCCAATTCGCCAAATCCGCGCCTGCTTCGTAAGTCGTTTGCATAAAATCCGAAATCGCTTGGTCGGGATTTTCCGATTGGCGAACGTCTTCATATTTTAAGAGAAATTCGCCCATTTCTTTTGAATAAAAAGCCGCATTAGGGCAAACTTTTTTATCGCAGAAGCCTTTTGGTTCGGGTGCGGCGTAAGCATAAAATGCGGATTCGCCAAAGCCTTTGCCCGTCCAAAAGCCGTGGCTGATAACTTCCCGGTCGTAAGCGATGCGCGTGATGCGGTCAGCGTTTTCGCGCGGCGGCGCGTCCTTACCGGAAAAGCGCGTAACGGCAAGATCAAAACTGCCCCAAAAGAAATGGACGGGCGAACATTTGCCGATAAAGTGCGAGCGAAATTCTTTGAAAATCTGGTCAACTTTCATCAAAATTCGCCAAAAACGATGAACATATTCCGCGTCGTAAGAAGTGTGCGTCGTGTCTTCGGCAAACGGAATCGGGTTTTCGAGTTCGTCGGGAATTGCCGTTATTTCAACTTCGATGCCGTTTGATTTCAGTTTGCTCATCAACTTGTTATAAAAATCAGCTACCGACATTGGTTCGAGTTTGAATGTAAATCCATCGTTAAAACTCGTCCGAATGATTAGCCCGTGATTGATAAAATCAAAATCAATCGCAAACGATTCGTTTTTATACGGCATCGCTGAAGTCGTCAAACCGTGCGGCGAAACATAAAGCGTCGTATTCCACCACTCGTTAACCATCGGCGTTTGTTCCAGACGAATTTTGCCGACAATCTGCAACCACAAATGAAGCGTGTCGTTGGTGTCTTGCCATTCGACAAGCGGCAAACTAGGATAAATTTCTGCGTTGCTCAAATCAGACATAAATCTCCCGTAATTGTTTAATTAATTTTATCAAGACAATTCAAATAAACAAAACTATTTGCTTTGGCAGACGAAAAAAAATATCAAATTGATATAATCAAACAATGGCGGATGAAGACAAGAAAAAGAAAAAAGTGAATTACGCAAGCGCGTGGCAGGAAGCCAAGGTTTTGATTTGGAATTATCGCTGGCGGCTGGCGCTTGGCGGCGTTTTGATGATTTTGAGCCGTTTGGCAGGACTTGTTCTGCCTGCGTCGTCAAAATATCTGATTGACGAAGTTATCACCAAACAGCATTTTGAGATGCTCAAATGGATTGCGCTGGCGGTTGGAATTTCGACGCTGATTCAAGCTCTGACATCGTTTGCGCTGACGCAGATTCTCGGCATCGCGGCGCAACGGGCGATTACCGAAATGCGAAAGCGTGTGCAGACGCAAATCGAAAAACTTCCGATTTCCTTTTTTGATTCGACGCAAAGCGGGCAGCTTATTTCGCGGATTATGAACGACGCGGAAGGCATCCGCAATCTGGTCGGAACAGGTTTGGTTCAATTAGTTGGAAGCGTCATTACGGCGGGAATTTCCGTCTGCGTTTTGTTTTATATCAACTGGCGTTTAACGAGCGTTACGCTGCTTGTTCTCGCGGCGTTCGGCGGCGTTCTGGCTTATGCTTTCAAAAAACTGCGCCCGATTTTTCGTGAGCGAAACGTTATCAATGCGGAAGTTACCGGAAGATTAGGCGAAAGTTTGGGCGGAATCCGAATTGTCAAAGCATACACGGCGGAAAAGCGCGAAGAACTGACATTTGCCCGCGGCGCACACAAACTTTTGCGAAACGTCGCCAAATCAATGACGGGCGTTTCCGCCATTACCGCATTTTCTTCATTGATTATCGGCGCAATCAGCGTTGTGATGATTATTATCGGCGGAAATTCTGTTATGAGCGGGACAATGACCATCGGCGACCTTTTTATGTATATCTTTTTTACGGGTTTGATGGCGTTTCCAATTGTCGAACTGACCTCAATCGGAACACAAATCACTGACGCGCTTGCCGGACTTGACCGCATCCGCGAGGTTCTCGGCAAAACAACCGAAGATGATGAGGACGAAGCGCGCCAACCTTTGCCCGACATCAAAGGCGGCATCACGTTTGAAGATGTCTATTTTGAATACGAAGCAAACACGCCCGTTTTGCGCGGGATTTCTTTTGATTCACCAGCCGGAACGACAACCGCATTAGTTGGTTCGAGCGGTTCGGGCAAGTCAACAATTTTGAGCTTGGTTTTAAATTTTATCCAGCCGAGCAAAGGCAGAATTTTAGTTGACGGTAAAGATTTACAAACAATAAAACTGCGCGATTACCGCCGCTATTTAGGCGTGGTTTTGCAGGATGATTTTCTCTTTGACGGCACGATTTTGGAAAATGTCAGATTTTCCAATCCGCAGGCGAGTTTTGCCGAAATCAAAGAAGTCTGCCGCATTGCTTACTGCGACGAGTTTATCGAAAAATTTGAAAAAGGTTATGAAACAATTGTCGGTGAGCGCGGCGTAAAACTTTCCGGCGGACAACGCCAACGCCTTGCAATTGCGCGGGCATTGCTTGCCGACCCGAAAATTTTAATTTTGGACGAAGCGACTTCGAGTCTTGATTCAGAAAGCGAACAAATGATTCAGGAAGGCTTAAACACTCTGCGAAAAGGTCGCACAACCTTTGTCATCGCGCATCGTCTTTCAACTATCCGAAGCGCGGACAACATTCTGGTTGTCGAAGCAGGCGAAATCGTCGAAAGCGGAATGCACGACGAATTGCTTGTTTTAAACGGACGTTATCGCCAACTATACGATAAACAATACAAGTTAGAGAAAAATCTGTTTATCAATCCGGGCGAAGATTTTACGCCGGACGCGCCGAAGGTTGAAAAAGAGAAAATTGTTTCGACAAGTTTGCCGCATTTATAATTTGGTTTTTAACACTAATCGGAACGGAAAATGTCTTTCAACCGAAACATTTTCAAGCTGCGCTTTGCGTCCGAGTTTTGCGAGTTCTCTCACTTTAAAAGAACGCAAAATCGAAAGTGAACCGTCTTGGCGGACAAGTGGACTGATTCTGAAAACCGCGCAAAAAACTTTGTAAAACAGATAAGCAATTCGGTGGCGATGAAGGTCAATAACAAAAGTGCCGCGACGCGAAACGCGGTTCATTTCAGACAAAATCTGCACGACTTTTTTATCAGTAAAATGATGTGTAAAAAGCGAACAAATCGCGTAATCAAAAGAGTTGTCGGCAAGCGGCAAATTCAGCGCGTCGCCGCGCACAGCGCGAATTTCTTTGTAAATTTTTGACTCTTTTAAAATTGCGTTGGCAGAAACCGGATTTAATTCTAAACCGAACAAATTTGCTTTCCGTTTTTGTTTCCGCGCAAATTTGGCAATCGTGCGAAGCAGTTCGCCCGAACCTGCGCCGACATCTAACACGGAAAATGTTTGCAGATTTTCGCGTTCAATTTCGCGCAAAAGTGTTTTCTGCAATGCCCGACTGTCGCCCGCAAACCGATTAACAAAACTGATTTCGCGCAAAAATCGGTCATATTCTTCCGGCGTATAATCGCCCGTGTCTATTCTTTCGAGTTGGCTGCTGCGCGTTTTAAACATTAAAACAGATTAAGCGCAAATGACCGGCAAACGTCAAATTGAAATTGCATATAAAAAGCCGTCCTTCAGGCGGCGAAGAACGGCTTTTTATTTTTTAATTTTTGTTTCCCGGATAATTAACCAAGAAATCCTCTGAATTTGCCCGTGTTTGCCGAATAATTCGGAAAGATTTTATCAAGATTTTTGTTGCCGAGATGTTTATATGCAACTTCGCCAAACACATCGCGGAAATCAGTTGTTACGGCGAGGTCGCGTCCTTCGTTGAGTTGGTCGGATTTCAAACCTTTCCAATCGCCGTAGACCTTTCCGCCTTTGACTGAATTTCCCAAAACAAACATCGCGTTGGCGTGTCCGTGGTCAGTTCCGCGCGTGCCATTTTCGCGGGCGGTTCTGCCGAATTCAGACATTGTCAAAATAACAACGTCATCCATTTGTTTGCCCAAATCGGCGGCAAGCGCGGCGATTGATTGACCGAAATCGCGCAACAGATTGGCAAGTTGACCGCGTGCGCCGCCTTCGCCGGAATGCGTATCCCAACCGCCGGTTTCGGCAAACGCGACTTCCAGACCGACTCCGGCTTTTATTAACTGGGCGATTTGCAAAAGCGAGCGTCCAAGCTGGCTATTTGGATATTGTGCGCCATTATTGGTTTTATATTGCGCGGGATTGGCTCTTTTCAGAAAATTAACCGCTTCAAAAGTTTCTTTGCCCGTGTCGCCTAAACTGTCGGTTGCTTTTTGCTGCCAGATGCCTTCAAAACCGCCCTGCACAGAGCTGGTATACGCGCCTGCATTGATGGCGAAATCCGTCAGATTGGTCATCGCAATCGTCGGTGCGCGTCCCATCAGGCTGCGCGGAATTTGTTGATTTAATGCGACGGCGCGAAACGGCGAAGCGTCTTTTTCAACTTTCGTTTGCAGCACGCGGTTGAGCCAGCCGTCTTTGGTAGATTTCACGCCCGGCGTGGCTGATTCCATATAATCCTGCGCGTCGAAATGCGAGCGCGTGTTGTCGGGCGAACCGGCTGAATGCACAATTGCAAGCTGTTTGTTTTTCCAAAAACTTTCAAACGGCTTGAGCGATGGATGCAGCCCGAAAAATCCGTCTAAGTTTATTGCTCCGTCCGTTTGATTTGGTTTCGGGATGGCAATTGTGCGCCGCAAATCGTAGTATTCGCTTTCGCCGTAAGGCACAACCATATTCAGTCCGTCAACCGCGCCGCGTTGAAAAATCGTAATTAAAACTTTCTTTTTGCCGTAACTGCCCGTCAAAGTCTGGGCGTTGGCAAATTGATGTAAAAAATTCGGCGCAACGCTCATCAAACCAAAACTTGCCAACCCAATTCCGCTTGACTTCAAAAAATATCTTCTGTCCATAAGTGCTTAACCTCAAAATTAGAAAAATATTCGGCTAATAATTCTAGCTGTTTTTTAGACGCGCAAGCACGACGTTTGGTCGTTTTTATTTTTAACTCTTGTCCTTTGAGATTTATCCATTGTAAATTAAAATTCAAATATGCGAGAAGAAATTGTAAATTTTATTGTTGAACGCCTTGAAAACGGTGCTGATGAGATTCGAGCGGACTTTCTAACCGATAAAGGCATTAAAACTCGGTTTGCAACAATTGACAATCTTTTGCCGGAAGACGTTGCACGGCAATTTTTCGTTGTCTTTCCGCCTTTTAGCGAAATGCGACTGCTTGACAGTTTCCGCGAGAAAAAATACACCTCGAAAACTCTGGACAAATTTAATTCGCTGATTTCCGATATAACTTTTGCATTTCAGGATGAAAGAGTGATTGATGTCGTTTCAAAAATTACCGGATTTGAAAATGTTGAAGGCGACCCGCATCTTTACGCGGGCGGCATCAGCGCGATGACCAAAGGACATTTCCTCAATCCGCATCTCGATAATTCACACGATTACGAGCAGAAAAATTATCGCGTTTTGAATTTGCTTTATTACATTTCGCCCGATTGGAAAACGGAAAACGGCGGAAATCTCGAACTCTGGAACGAAGACGTAACCGAAAGTATTGAAATTCCCAGCCTGTTCAACCGCCTTGTTCTTATGTCAACCAATGATAAGTCCTGGCATTCGGTCAATGAGGTAAAAGTTGACGGCGTGCGCTGCTGCATTTCCAACTATTATTTTTCGCCGCATTCGCCAAACGGTTACGAAACGACGCACGTTACATATTTTCAAGCGCGTCCCGAACAAACCGTCAGAAGATTGCTTACCAAAGCCGACAGCGATTTGCGAACGTTTTTGCGAAAGGTAAAGAAAAAAGGTTTCAGTAAGAAAGATTTGTATCAAGGGGAAGACAAAGTGAAAAGTGAAGAATAGTATTAGTCATTAATAAGGTTTAAAATCCAGATTAAATTTAAAATAAATAGTAAATTAGACTGTTCTTAAATTTTACCCTTAAATACTTTTCACCTATCACTTTTCACTTTTATCTATTGTCGTTGAAAATCAGGTGAACCGAGAATTAAACCGACGGCTTTGAAAACTTCGGGATTGCCGCTTGGCGGAAGCAGTTGCGCTTGACGGTTTTGCCGGTTGCGTTTGCCGCCTTGTCCGACTTGCATCGAGGTGTTTTCCACCATTGCTTCGCCGGTGTCGTCCAATTTTGGTTCAATCAACGGTTGGTCAATCTGTTTCAAAAGCATCGCTTTCGTGTTTGGTGAAATTTCGCCGTCCAAAATTCCGCCAATCGCTTTGTTAAGAATTTCCTGCTTATTGGCTGCTTGGAATTTTGACAAATCAACCCGTGTTCCGCGAATCCGGTTGCTGACAAGCGCGACGGCAAAATTCATTCTTTCGAGCAGCGCGCCCGTATTTACCCAATCTTCTGCCACATCCGGGTAGCCGGTCGGCGCGATGTAACCGTAAAGCGGCTCGCCCATTTTTACCAACATCGCCTGCACTTGTCCGCCGTTAGTGTCCGCGCCGACGGTGCGAATTGCGCTGACAACGAGTTCAAACGGTGTTTTAATTTTGGCACGGTAATTTTGCGCCGTGTAAAATTCTTTGTCGGTGAAAAGTGCGCGAAGTGTTGTTTTAATGTCGCCTTTTGAATTGTGAAACGCTTCCGCCACGCGACCGACAAGTGCATCGCTCGGATTATCGCTGACAAATTTGACCGCTAATTTGCGGGCAATAAATTTCGCGGTTGCCGGATTATTGACAAGAATATCAATTACCTTCAAACCGTCTTTGATTCCGCCTTCGTTGACTTTTTGACCGAGAATAATTTTTTCGCCGCCGTCGTGAGCGCGTTCATTAAAGTAAAAAGTTCCGCTTTGTGCGTCTTCGGGCAAGCCCATCAAACGCGCCAAACGATTTCCGCGTTTGTTTTGGTCGTCATTTTCCATTTTTGCAGCCGCATTGCGATAGCCGCGCGGGTCAATAATTGTCCAGCCGGTAAAAGCGCGGGCGACTTCCCCGATGTCTTTCTGCGTGTAACCGCCGTCAACGCCCAAAGTGTGCAGTTCCATAATCTCGCGGGCGTAATTTTCGTTGATGCCGCGCTTCATTTTTTGTCCTTGCTTTTGTCGTTGCTGATTTTGCTTTAACCGCGCGTCGAGTTCTGCATCGTTTAAGCCGTAACGCTGTTTGATTTGCTCGCGCCGCTGCGGATTTGGTTGACCGCTCTGCATTTGCCGATTACGCTCGTTTCCGCCGCGTCCGGCGTTCATCTGCATATTCGGCGAAACCGATTGAAAATTGTCGAGATAATAAAGCATTGCCGGACTTTTCGCCGTTGCCAGAAGCAAATCTTTGAAGTTTCCCAAAGCATTCGGACGAATCACGTCGCGGTCATATTCTGGCAGAAACCATTTTGTTGCTGATTTGTTGGCATAGACGTTGAAATGGTTCGTCCAGAAATCAACCATTTGTTCTTGGAGTTGGCGTTCCGAATAAACCGCCCGCATAATGCGCGAAGCAGCTAGCTGCTGCGTGATTTGTTGCGGACGACCTAACTCATACTTTTGATAGATTTCCGCAACTTCCTGCTGAAACTTCCGGCGGTCAATATCGCTCATTTGCGCGGCATCTTTTTCCTTATCTTTTCCGTCCGCCATCATTGCGCCATTGTCTTTAGACATTTCGTCGCCTTTATTTTTGTTTTTGGCTTTGAGCTGCGCTAAATCGCCTTTGGTCAAACCGTTTTCTCTCGCAACTATTTGCAGAACCGCTTTCTGAGCCGGATATTTGGCAAAAAGTTCTTCATTGGACAATTTCAAAACGTCCAGATTTTTAACTTTTGCTTCCGCCGCCGCATCGTTTATCGAAGACGGATTAAGCTGTTGTTCAATATATTTCTTCAAACCCATTGCTTTAACCTTTTCGACATCGCCCGGACGCGCACCGAATCCCAAACGATTAAGCACGTGCCGGACTTTTTGTTCTTCGGTTAATGATTTCGTGCTTGTCTTTTGCATCATTTGCGCGGTTACACTGACTGTAAAAAATGGCGCGACCATTGCAAAAATCATCAGAAACGCCGATATTTTGTGAATTAAAGAAAATTTGTCTTTCATTGATTTTACCTCAAACAATTTATAATTGCTTTGAAACTTCCCAAAGAGTTCTGGTAACTTAGACGCAGAGAAAACGAAAAAGGGCGAAAAAATATCGTTGCTCTTTGTCCATTGTCTTTTGTTCATTGTTATTCGTGCTTTAACGCGCAGAGGACTAAGGACAACGGACAAATGACAAAGCCGCATCTAAAATTTAGCAAATTCCCTAAAAATAAGTTAAAATATCAATAATTATCTAATGCGATAAAAGGAAATACCAATATGAAATTAACAAAACTCCCCTTTTTATTTTCCGTCCTTATCGGTTTGTTGTTGACGGTTTCGGCATTTGCCCAAAGCGAAACCTTCAGCGATGCGAATGTCGAATACACATTTGATTTGCCGGAAGCAGGTTGGAAAATGACCTTCAAACCTTCGCCGACGATTCCGAATGTCGAATACGTCTATGGCGACCGCGCCGACGGGCATCTCGAAATCCGCAAACTGTCGGTTAAATCAGGCGAGCTGCTTTCGGACATAATCCGCGACGAAGAGCAGAAACTCCAATTTCTGCCCGGTTATGTTGCCGGAAAAGAAGAAGATTTTAGAGGCTCGCTCAGCGGCAAGGTTTTCAATTACGAATTCGTCCGTTCCGGCAAAGCAATGAGCGGCAGATTTTATTTTCTAAAAGCTGGCGACGCAACCGTTTACATTCTACGTTTTGACGGCTTACGCGATAAACTGCGCTCGATTCGCAACCAAACCGATTCGATTGCGCGGACTTTTGAATTGAAGAAAAGCAAATAAATTTTCAGTGGAAAGGTATTCCGTTTAATTTATTCAACGGAATTATATTGTTCAGTTTATAATTGGAAAATATCTGATTTAAAGTGGAATTATCTGGAAAGCTAGTCGGTATAATACTAAAGTTCGATGCTTTCGCAATAACGTTAAAGAAATTGTCGAATACGAAGTTTTTGATACAATCCGTCAAAAATATAAGTACTAAATAGGGTGTATTATTGTGATTATATGAATCACAAGTATTCAATCCCAATATCAATTACGCTTGCTTTTGTTCTAACTATATTCAGCCTATTCTTTGCGCTGGGTACACTTTCTCTCAATGAATCTCTGTATCTAATTAACATAGTTATTGCTTGGAATGTATATTTGGCGGGTTATCTGATAACAAAAGGTTTGCTTCCTAGTTGTAGAGACTGCGAAATGACTGTTTTAGCTTACATAGCGTTTTACAGATTTATAATTGGGCAGATAGTTTATTCAATCCTTATTCTCTGCGGTATCTTATCAAAAAGTAAATTAAAAAACAGAAATTTAGCAGTTAAATAGCCTTAAAAAACGAGCATTAAAGATAACGCTGCATCGAACAAATCATTGGACGCAAGCGCGAAACAGCTACTTTCTTATCGCGTTGCATGTTAAATTCAAGCGGGCTTAGTGGCGGTTTCGCCCCACGTCAACTCGGTCGTTAGCTATCTTTCTGTTCAAAGCTGCATACAGTTGTGGTATTTGTGCTAAAATCGGTTGAATGGATTTCTGATTTCATTTTTAATTAATAATTATGAGTGTGATTAAAAATTGCTTGCTCGGTAGAATTTGTCAGTTACCTGCAGCTGAAAAGAACAATTTTCTCCAAAAGTTCATTTTTGTCCGGTTGTTATTCTTGACGTCGCTTTGTTTGAGCGTTGTCATCAACGCGCAATCCGATTTTGTTTCGTTTCCCGACCGGGCGGAATTTACCGCCGTCTCAAATAATCTTTCAACAATTAATTTTGACACGGTAGCTCCCGCCAAAAGCTTTGGCTAATCAAATCATTTACGGCGCTGGTCAGAGTAACGAGTGGAGCATTTATCAGGCGACCGAGGGCGGCAAGCATCCGGGCGAAAAACTCACATCCTTCGGAGATGACGAGTACCAGCTTCTGGAAGATTTGCGTTGGTTGCCGGACGGCTCCGGTTTTAGCTTTTCAAGTTCCGACCCGGGATAAAGCGCGGGAATCATCTTCAGATATAACTTAGCGACCAAACAAAGGACATAGGTAACGGATTTCAAAGAGTATTTCATCGGCGTTATGAGCATCTCGCCCGACGGACGTTGGATAGTTTTTGAACTCGCCAAATCGCGCGACGACGAAGCGGTTGATTTGTGGTTGGTCAGAACGGACGGTAAAGATTTACGGCTGTTAGTAAAAAATGGTCGAAACCCATCCTGGGGTAAATAACTTCGCAAAGAAATATCTTCTCGGATTTACATTTAGCAATTATGGCGTTTTTCAGTTAAATATGTTTTTAGCTGGGCGTGACAGCTAACAAGTCATTGGACGCGAGGGCGCATTCGCATTTAATATCGAACATTTGTCATTAGTTGCATAATGTTCGATGTTAAGCTGCGCCTGTTTCCGCCCTTAGGCGTTAGCGACCGGGAAGGATGATTTACGGAGCGGATATGTCAGCTTACTGATGTAACTTCTGTCCTCACTATCTTCCGCAACGAACTAAGTTCCAAGTGAGAGTGCCTGTCTTTGTTCCGTTGCGCTCGGGAAAAGTTACGGTCTTACTTCCTTTCAGCACGTTTGGGTTCTTGGGGTCAACCATACCTTCTATGTATAGAGCTTCTGGGCTGACGCTCCATTCGACCGGGGAAGTGGTCTGGGAAAACGGCTTAATAAAGGGACTTTTGTATTCTAAGCTTTTCTGCTTTTTATCACATGTATCCTTTCATCGTCTTCCGCAGCTCACTAGATTCCAACTAACCGTAACCGTCGCCTGACCGTCGCGCTGCCATTCTTTGGTGACGGTTTTGCTCCCCGCCAGTACGTTCGGTCTTTTCGGGTCAATCATCCCGCCTTCATCTATGGCAAACCCAGGCGAGATTTTGTGATCTTTGATAGGATCGTTCTGGTTCACGGGGCGGTCAAACGGATTTCTGCAAGTCCCTCCGCGCCTGCCGGTAACCGTATATGTGCCGGAAGCAAGGACGAGAGGCAATGAGTAAGACAAACCGTAGCGACCGTCCGGGCGGACGCTCACCGTGACGCTTGCTGTATCTTCCGCGGTCCCGGAGACCTTTTGAAGCTGGTTGTTTATCCTGTAGCAACCTGTGATGCCTTGCCCGCCTCGTTCTCTGATTTCGCTTGCTTGCGCTTTTACAAAAGCCAGTGGTTTTCCGTACTCATCCCTTTTGTCGCTCAGTTCGATGGTTGCCGTGTAATCTACTTCTTCGTTCCAATAAGATTTGTTGTTTGCTCCCTCACCCGAACCCGCGTATTTATACTTGCTTGTGTAAGTGATTGTGCCGCGCCACTGTCCGGTGCACGACTCGTGATCCTCCACGGGGACGACGAGATAACCGCTCGAAGCCCAATCGGTTCGGTAGAGCAACTCCAACGGCATCGTGACGAGACCGGATACGCCGCCCATGGCTTGCCCCATCACGTCAACCGCATCGCCTTTAATATCGCCACCCTTCATTTTGATTGTGGTGCTAACAATCGCCTGCTTCATCACGGTCGCCGCAGGCTCTACGACATAAGGTATCTTCGGGCTGCCTTCAAGATAGATTTGCGCCTTTCCTTCACTGTTGGTCTTGGTTCTGGTCAGATTGCCGACGGGAGTGCCGCCCCTGCCAGCGATACCAGCATTAGTGCCTGCACTCTGTATTCGCGGACTGTTGTTGCCGGCGAAGCCGACAATCTGGTGCTTGCTGGTTGCACCCGTCCTGTTGCTGTAAGAATCGCCCGCACCGCCCTCGTTTAAGTTCCAATTCACTTCAACACCTTCGAGCGATCCGTCTTTGATTAGACTAAAATCCAGCCCCGTCGCCACGTTCAGGGCCGTACGGAGGCAGTTAATATTGTCCCATCCGCCCGTGTTCATCTTAACTGTCGCCGTTAGTTGTCGTCGCTCGCCCGGTCTGGAATTCTTGGTGCGGACGAGCGGCGAATTCTCGACGGTGATTTCGGTTTCGAGCGCGGCGTAGGTCGCAATGAATTCGGCGTACGCGAGAATAATATTGGCGATGTTAAGGAACTTGCCGTATTTTTCAGCACCGCCCCCTGGTTGACCGAGACCGAGCAACCCGCCCCATCCGCTCGTGATTACGGTTGCGGCGGCATCAAGAATTGTTGCCGCATCGCCTGTACCCAGCGACCCGCACGGGCTGCCTTGTGATGTCCGTATCACCGATTTCGGCACGCGCACTTTTACGAATTGCGGAGAATCGTATCCGCTCCAACTCGCGCGAATAAAAAGCGGTGTCTGCTGCTTTCCATCTATCCACGCCGGTCGCGCGCCCACGCCGAGCAGATCATCTACACTGAAATCAATGGATGCTTGCTTGCCGCGCTCCGCGAATCCGTAAAAGTCGCCAATGAGTCGCCGCAAAATGAGCGCGGACTGAATTGCGTCAAGGCGAACGCTCTTCGGGTCTACCGCACCTAAAATGTCGTAAGGCTTGTCTTGTTGACGCCCCAACTCGACGATAAACCGTGCCCAGAATCGCAGCAACGGTTGATCGCCCTGCGCGTGTTTGCGAATCCCGTCAAGCAATACCGTGTCGAGCGGCGTTTGCTTTAGTTCAGGTATTGACTTCAGCCCGTCGGTCAAGTATGTCAGCTGCACGCTTCTACTTTCGCCGTACATCTTCGCCATCGCCGCCACTTCCCATGCATTGAAGGCAAGCCCCTGACCGGGCTGAACGGTTTGCAGAACGCTTCCGTCACGATCACGCAGTCCGAAGCCTGCCGTCAAGATTGCGGTTAGCAGCGCCGGCACGGATTGTTCATCGCGCGCACTAACCTGTTTGGCTAAAGCGGCTGCCATTTCATCAATGCTGCCCGATGGTTTTCGCAGAGGCTCCGGCAGTTTGCCGCTATTAAAGGGCGCAGCCATTTTCTCGTTTTTCGCCGAAGATAAGAGCGCAGTTGGTTTGCCATCGGCACGCGATTCTATGACGGAGGGTTTCGCCGGAGGCTGCGGCTTCCCGATTGGAACTCCCGCTCGGCGAGTCTGACCGGCTGCCGCAAGTTGGTTTAGTATTAAACTGATAAGCACCAAGCTCAACTGAGCTACACGCTTTGTTCGCTTGAGCTTTCGCATTTGACTTTCTCCTTCTCGCCGCGCAAATCTTTGGCGGACATTAAAAAAATTAATAGAAGGGCACTCGTCTGATTAGAAAAGTGCCTTCGCATAAAGGGGTTTTCGTGTGAGTTGACCGAAAGCCTTAGCAATCTCATCTGCAAATCGTTTCGGTTTGAATCTCACACAATAGACAGATTTACTTTTTCATTACCGCGTCTATAATCGCTTGAGCAGCCCTTTCGACGAGCGGCGTGAAAACATCTTCACCGTCCGACTTGGCTTTCGCTTTCGCTGTGTTTGCCACTCCCGGCTTCGCCCCGTCCGTCGCTTCCAGCTTGTACTCAAGCGTGAGTTCATCCTTGGCTTTGATAGAGCCGGAAATGCTGGCTGCCGTATGAACGCCGGTGATTGTTGCGGAGCGCGCCGCCGCTCCGCCCGCCGTGCTGCCGCCGGGTAAGTGTACTATTGCTGAACTGGCGATATTGCCCAAAGCCTTGCCGAACATTCCTCCACCTCCGCCCTTCTTCTGCGTCAGAGAAGCAGAAAGAACGTAATCACACTGACTCTGTTTGGCTTCTTCTAACGCTTGCGAAGGCAAACGGGCGGCGAGCGCGACAACTTCTACATTTGGACCATTGAGATAGCTGGCAAAAGTGTTGCGCACAGCTTCGGCTGCTTGCGCCGCATCGCCCGCGCTCATCTGCGCCTTCGGCATAAGGATGCCGATACGCACCGCGCCTTCTTTCTTCGGCGCGTTGGCTGCGACAAAGCCTGCCGGCGTGGCAGCCGCAGAAGAAATCGCTGCGCCGGAAGTTCCGGTCGCTGCGTTGCTATTTGTTCGGCTTCCGCCGCTTTGGGATGTCGTATCGTTCATACCGTAAAGTTCTTGATAGTTCTTGGCGAGCGCGTATCCTGCAGGCACATCGAATAGCGAGGCATCAAGCGGCTCTCTCGATAGCTCCACTACCTCCTGTGTGACAGTGTTAGTCTTGCCGTTAGAATCATAGATAGTGGTGGTCACGGAAACGGGGAAGCCGAGTTTCGCCGTGCCGATTGTCTTTGTGCGAATTTCGTCTTCACAATCAGGTCGCGTCTGAACGGGCGGCGCGGTGTCAATTTTTTTCTGTTCAGGGCAATCGAAATCGTATTGAAAATCTATATACCACCCGTCGGTTTCTGACTTGTGATTTCCTTTGTTGCACGCCTCCGGGCTAGCTTCTATCACGGTCGAAGTTTTAATATGGCGCGCAGTGAAACCGAACATCTGTTTGCGCTCGCCCGTATCGGTGACGGTGCTGGTGACGTTGACGATGCCGCCGCGTCGCGTTTCCTTTGGCTGCGCGTTCGATGCGGCAGTGGAAGCAACTCCGCTTCCGTCCGTTCCCAGTCCCTGACCGGCGGCACCTGTTCCATCGGGGGTAATCAAATAAGTCTTGGTCTTATCGTTAATCATGAGTGTGCGCTTGAGGTCGCACTGCCGAACTGTCATCATCGCCATACCGCTGCTAAGCATTTCGTTGCGCATCCGCGCGCCCTTGACGTAGATGACCGTCTCCATCGCTCGATCGCTACCGCCGGATGTCATCTTCTGTCGAATTTTAACGTTCGACGTGGTTGCAACCTGAGTCGGCTTCTTTTGCGTTTGAGCGTTTACCGGGCTGATCTTCGCAGCTAAAATTAAAAAAGATATAAATGTCAACACTGCAATCGTGCTGAATAATTTCAATAAATGTCTTTTCATAATCCTCCTTCATCCGTCGTCATCTTTGACGGATGTTTTGTCTATAATTGTTTCGGTTTATCTATTGCTTCGCCGACTATTGCGGCAAGTGAATCCAAGAATGTCTAACAAATGTGCCAAAAAGTTTAACAGAAACATACGATTTATGCAAGAGAATTGCATGTTTATTTTCAGGGTTTTATTTTAGCTATTTTGAAGCCGCAGGCAGCTCGACGGACAGAGCAGGAAGTCCTTGGACGCGAGCACGAAACAAGCGACGTTGTTAAAACATCACTAAAAGCTATCTCAAAAATAAATTTCAAGCGTTCAGAGTCCAAACTTTAGTTTGCTCCGCCCGCCAAGCGCGGCGGAAGACACGCTCTCTGCGTGGACTCTAAACGTTTCGTGCGTATTTTTGAGATAGCTTCTAGTTAAATTTCAGTTTGTCGCTAGCGGTTTCGCGCCCGTCAACTCCGCCGTTAGATGCTTGTTAAAAACTTCGCTCCGAAAGGCAAAACATATCCTTTCGCGTTCTTATCGATTCCCGACAAAATATCATCAAAAGATCGCGTCTTGTGAAGGCGCATCGGACGCATTTCGCTTTCGTTTAAGGAAGTGATGATTTGGACGTTAAATCTTTCGGCGATGCGTAATAAATTCCACGCCGTCTGCCCGTTGACCTGGTAGTTAGCGCAGAGTCTTTCGGCTAAAGCACTTGAATCTTCCGCATCAAACCACGATAAAAAATCTTTTCTCCCTAAGCCATCAGCGCATTCCGCCAAAAAGATAATCGTGCCGCCGTCTTTGCAAGCGCGAGAAGCCATATCGAGAGCCTTGTGCGCCTGAATCATATTTATATCGTGCGGAAAACCGCCGCAGCTTGCGATAACTAAATCGCGCTTTTCAGCAATTTCAATTGTATGTTCTGAAGCATAAAACTCATACGCCTTTCGATGCGCCGAAACCCAATCGCCGCAGAATAAATCAACTGCTTTGCCTTGGTCGTCCACGATTGTATTAACCGAAAACGACGGCGGAAGTTTCCGAACAATTTCCATAAACGCTTCGTGAACGGCATTTCCGTCTAAAACACCCGTGTCAACGCCTTCGCGCCTTGACTCTGTTTCGCAATCAAAAGCTAATTTATGCGTGGCGGAAATTGTCCGCGTCGAAGCCAAACCCGGACAAATAAGTTTTCGTCCGCCCGTAAAACCCGCAAAGTAATGAAACGTGATGCCGCCGACAATTATAATATGGTCGTGTTCAATCAAAGCGCAGTTTAGCTCAATTGGGATGCCGTTTTCGGTTTCGCCAAGCCGGACAATCTGTGCCAAATCGCGCGGATTATGCTCTAAAGTTTTGATGCGCTGCGCGATAAACGGCGTGAGAATCGTTTGTTTTTCGTCTTCCGTAACTTGCCGATGAATGCCTGTGGCAAAAATTATGCGGATGTCGAAAGGCATTATGCCACCGGCAATTAAACGGCGAACCATTAAATTTATAATCTGACCGCTTGCTGTTTGGCGGGTTGCGTCCGGCACGACGATTAAGACCGTTTCACTTGGCTTGACAATTTCTTCAACTGGTTGTTCATCAATCGGATTATCCAATTTTTCGCCGATTTCGACATCTGTCAGGGCAGATTTAAAATCTGTTTTGCCTAAAATATCAAATTTGTTTTCGTCATACTCAAAATTTATAAAAGTTTTTCCGTAACCGAGATTCATTGTTGGCATAAAAGAAATTTACCACAGATGAAACAGAGGACGCAGAGAGAGAAGAGAAACCATAAATTAATTGGCTTTGGACATTGGACTTTGGACTTTGGACATTTCCGCAGGTGCAAAACAATTTGCTCCCGAAAAACAATGATGTGTGTTCGCTTGTTCGTCGGCGAGTGTTTCCAACTGAATCGTTAAATGGTCAATGCCGAATTCGTCGTGCAGTTTTTCTCTAATTTCCTGCAGAAGTTTGGCTTGCACAATTCTTTCCTGATGAACGATATGCACGCTCAAGGCTTCTATTCCCGAAGTTATTGTCCAAACGTGAAGGTCGTGGACATTCTCAACATTTTCCGTCTGCAAAATCATTTGTTCAACCGCCGTTAAATTGATGTGCGCGGGCGTTCCTTCAAGCAAGACGTTGACCGATTCTCTTATCAGATTCCACGCTCCGAAAATTATAATCAAACTTATCAAAACGCTGGTTGCCGCATCTGCCCAAATCCAGCCGAAGGCGAGAATCAAAACTCCGGCGATTATCGCCGCCACCGAACCGAGCAGATCGCCGATTACGTGCAGCCACGCGCCGCGCATATTAAGGTCGTGTTCGTGTCCGCCGTGCAGAAGAAATGCGGCAATGATATTGACAATTAATCCGCCGACGGCAACTGCGGTCATCTGAAAACCTTTAACCTCCTGCGGCGTATGCCAACGTTGATATGCTTCGTAAATCACCCATAACGAAATCAAAACCAGCGCGATGCCGTTAACAAACGCGGCGAGAATTTCCAGACGATAATAACCGAAGGTTTTCTTTGAAGTTGCCGGACGCGAAGCAAACCAAATCGCGCCTAAAGTTAAAGATAATGCGCCGACATCCGTGAGCATATGTCCGGCATCGGCAATCAGTGCGAGCGAATTTGCCAGCCAACCGCCAACTGCTTCCGCCAGCATGTAGACAAAAGTTAAGCCAAGCGCAAATTTTAGTTTGTTCAGGCTTTGCGCCGAGCGTCTGTCTTCGAAATGTGTATGTCGAATACTCAAAATTTCAGATTTCGATTTCCAGCTTTAAGTTGCCGGATTTAAGACTTGCGATTTGTTTCGCCTCCGAAAAATTTTATTGTCCGCCATTTATTATCTTACTCTTTAATTTCTTTTGCGGGAGGAAAAAGCAGAGAGAAAATTATCGAAAGCGCAATTGCGCCGACGACAACGCCAAGCGAGATATTAATAAATATTTGCTCAAAATCGTGATGTAAATATCTTTGCAAAAATCCGGCAAAAGCGGAATTGCTTCCTTCGCCCATTACCATTATCAAGCCTTGCGCCAGAAGTGGCAAGAGCATTTTCACGCCGACAAAACTTAGGATAAATCCCAAGCCGTATTTGAGAAAATGAAACCTGTCCGCCAAACCCGCAAGCAGAAAGAAAAACGTCCGCAATCCTAAGATAGCAAAAATATTCGATGTATAGACGATAAATTTATCAGTTGTAATACCAAAAATCGCCGGAATCGAATCAACCGCGAATATCAAATCGGACAGTTCAACGGTAATCAAGACGAGAAGCAACAGCGTTCCCGTCCGTTTGCCGTCAACATTAACGATAAATTTATCGCCGTCGTAATGTTTCGAGATGCGGACAAACCGTGTAACGAAGGCAACCAACGAGCTTTTTTCAGGATGAAAACTTTCGTCATCGTCGGAAAACATTTTGATTCCCGTATAAATGAGAAACGCGCCGAAAATGTAAAGTATCCAGCTAAAGCGTTCAACCAGTGCCGCGCCCGCGAAAATCATCACCATTCGCATCACTAGCGCACCTATAATTCCCCAAAACAAAACGCGATGCTGAAACTTTTTCGGAACTTTGAAATAAGTAAAAATCAATAGAAAGACAAACAGATTATCAACCGAAAGCGATAATTCAATGAGATAACCGGTGAAAAATAATTTTGCGTGTTCAATGCCGAATTGCCAGAAAATGAAAATATTAAAGAGCAACGCGAGCGAAATCCAAACCGCACTCCACGCAAAAGTTTCGCGTCGCGTCGGCGTGTGTGCCGTGCGGTTGACAATGCCGACATCAACAAACAGCGCGATTAAAACGACTGTAAAGAAAAAAATCCAAACCCAAAACGGATATTCCATATTCAATTAAAATACTAGGTTTGAGTCTTAAATGTCCAAAGCAGTAAGCAGTTGGCAGTAGGCAGTAAGAAGTTAATTTCTTACTGCCTACTGCCAACTGCTTACTGCCTGCTGCTTACGCCTCAGCAACTTCTTCGCGCCTGTGAAGTTTGCTGTTTTTATAACTGTAAAGGAAATAAACGCCAAAGCCAACGAGAAGCCAAATACCGAAGCGAAACCAATTCGTCCATCCGAGTTCGGTCATCAAATAAGTGCAGGACATAACGCCCAAAACCGGAATCAAGGACAATCGCTTAACGAAACTCAAAGCCGTCATAAACAACGCGAAAATTATGAATACAAAGTAGGGAATTTTATGAAGAAATGTATTAAGTGTTGAATCACCTTTGGCGGGCGTAAAATCGGTAAAAAAGTTTATCACCGCGTCGCCGTTAAAATAAATAATTAGAGCCATAATAATGACAAAACCGACAGGCACAATCCATTGCGAATTGATATACGGCACATAGCGTTTCTGCCCAGCAAATTCTTTATCTTTGACCAGCACACCCGCGCAAACTATCGTAAAAGCAAACAGCGTTCCGATGACCGACAGCTCCGTAACTTCCGACAAATTCATAAACAACGCCGGAATCGCTACCATCAAACCCGTCAAAATCGTCGAAAACCAAGGCGTTCTAAAGCGCGGATGAATCGAAGAAAAAACTTTCGGCAGAAGTCCGTCGCGGCTCATTGCCATCCATAAACGCGGTTGTCCGAGTTGGAAAACAAGCAGAACGGTAGCAATTGCAATCACCGCGCTGACGGCGATAATACCGGAAATCCAAGGTAGATTGCTGCCCGGCTGCGTGAAAACGAAAGCCAGCGGGTCGCCGACATTTAATTGCGAATAGTTGACCATTCCGGTTAGAACCAGCGCGAGAATAACGTAAAGAACCGTGCAGATGCCGAGCGAATACAGCATTCCGCGCGGCAAATCCCGATACGGGTCTTTACATTCTTCGGCGGTTGTCGAAAGCGCGTCGAAACCGATGTAAGCGAAAAAGACCGCCGCCACGCCGCTCATCACACCGCCGAAACCTTTCGGCATAAACGGACTCCAATTTTCCGTGTTGATATAAAACGCGCCCAACACGATAACCAGCAGAATAACTGCCAACTTGATGGCAACCATAATGTTTGAAGCAGTTTTCGACTCCCGAATGCCGATATAAACCAGACAGGTAATGATAAAAACTATTCCCAGCGCGGGCAAATTTGCAATTATCGGCAAACCGCCGATCTGCGGCGCGTTTGTCCAAGCCGTAAAAGCGTCAATTTTATCACAGCCAATTGCCGCGCCGACATCTTTGCAAGCCGCCTGCAAACTTTCGAGTGTCGCGCCACCCGCGACGGCTTCCTGCACAGCTGCAAAACCGGAACTTGCCGTCCGGTAATCAGTCGTGAAATATAAAGGAATGTTGATGCCATTGGGAATGCCGAGCGCGGGAATTCTTAGCGAACTCAGTAAACCCGTAAAATAACTGCTCCACGAAATAGCGACGGCGATGTTGCCGATGGCATATTCGACCAGCAAATCCCAGCCGATAATCCACGCCAGAAGTTCGCCGAAAGAAGCGTAAGCATATGTATAAGCCGAACCCGCAATCGGAATTTTCGAGGCAAATTCGGCATAACACAGCGCGGAAAAAGCACAGGCAATCGCCGCGAAAATAAAAAGCAAAATCACCGCCGGACCGCCATTAAAAGATGCTTGCCCAATCATGGCGAAAATACCCGCGCCGATAATGGCGGCAATGCCGAGCATTGTTAAATCGAAAACACCGAGCGAGCGGCGCAAAGTTACATTATCGCCCGGAATTGTTTCCGCATCGGAAAAACCGGCGGCGGCATCGGCTTGAATCTGTGCAATAGATTTTTTGCGTAATAAAGATTTAATCATAGTTTTCAATATCCTAAATTCAAAAATTGCGTATATCGGAAAGATGATTGTGGAAGTTGTAACTGCTGCGTTTTGCGAATTTTGACTGAAAATGAAAAAAGATGCAATGAAAATTGTGCGAATTAGTAATTTTTATCTCAAAGAGCAGAAAAAACTCGTTACATTGGCGTTGCTGTTTGCTCTAAAAGGCTCAAACACACAACATTTTTATCGTTGGCTGAAACGTGATTATCTGCCGCTGCCCGCCGGCTCTGCTATTAAAATCTCACTAACCGTCCGTAATCCGTGAAAAAACGCTTCCTCAAAAAGTGCAATGCCACTTAAATCAGAATGCGCGAAATGAATATTGCGAAATGGCTTGGTTGCTTTTTCACGCGAACCGTTCCAGATAAAATTCCGACGCGGCGAAATCATCGCGTGTCCCCAACGCATAAAATCAATTCTTTCGGTTAAAGCGCGAATATCTTTATGCGCCATTGATAAATCCGACAAAACGATGTCGGCTAATTCCTGCCAGTCTAAAGAGAAAAGTTTTGCCCTGCCGCCTTTTTCAGCCATCGGAAAATAATAGGTGAAAACGGCTTGCCCGTAATCAATTCCCTTCTGATGCGTCGCGTTGACATAACCGAGCGAATTGCTTTCATACAAAACATTGTCCCACGCGAGCGGAAAATCTTTCGCAAATTGATTTTTAGGTCTGTCTTTCAGAAAAAGATTCGCCACAAACCAGGCGTTGTGTTCAAATTCCTTTACAAAATCGGGCGTATTTTGTTTGAAGTCACGAATCAGATATTTCGCCGTAAAAATCGGCGCGGCAAAGATAACTTTTTCCGCGTGAATGCCGCGTATCTCGTTTGTTTCCGTATTCAGATAAGTGATATCAATGCCTTTTTCGTTTGGAATTATTTCAATGGCTATTGATTTGAGGCGCGTTTTATCTTTTACTTTGTTGTGCAGAAAATTGACAAATTTCCCGTTGCCTTCGGGAAACGTGATAAAAGATTGCGATTCCGCGCCCGATTTTCGCACCCGCGAACAGAAATAAAAAAGTCCCGCCCAAGCGGAAGTTTGTTCAAGACGCAAACCGTAATCGTCGCGGCAAGCGTAATTGCAATACCAAATCAGTCTTTCTGAAGTAAAGCCTTTTTGCTTGAGCCAATCAGCAAACGTGATTTTGTCTAAATCTGTAACTTCCGCATCGTTTGAGCAATTTGCAATCGGCAAAACAAATGCGCGTTTGCCGCGCGTGTCGCGCCAATTCACCCAAAAATCAACTTGTTTGTTCAATTCGTTAAGTTGCCGCAAATCTTCTTGACTTGCACCGACGCGCAGATACAAACCTTCATACCAGCGACCTTTATAAAAAACTCTTTCTTCCGGTTCGCGGCAGAGAAATTGTTCTTTTATTAAAATTTCGCCGTTTTGACTTTTGCCTTCGGTGAGATTCATTTCATCGAGCAGAGAAATCAATTCCGTGTTTTCCTTGAATGGCACGGGCAAATAATGTGCGCCCCACGGATAACCGATAAAGTTGTTTTTGCCGCTTCGCGCCGTTCCGCCGATTGCGCTTTCTAATTCAAGCAGAACAAAATCGTTAAAATTTTCCCTTGTAAATTTCCAAGCCGCGCTCAAACCCGCAATGCCGCCGCCGATAATCGCAACTTTGAGGTTCTCCCAATTATTTGCGGGAACTTCGACGTTTCTGTTTTCACGCAAAATATGTCCGATATTTGCAGACGCGCCGACAATTTCGCCGTCAATTGAAGAGGTTTCAGAGTTTGATTTACACGCCGAAAGCGCGAAAGGCAAGCCTAAAAATGCAGTTAAAATTTCGCGTCTTGTAAATTTCATAATTTTTTAGCCGCGAATAATATGGATTGCACGAATAAAAAACAAAAATAATTCGTGTTATTTGTGTTATTCGTGGCTAAATTTTATTCAAATCTCCGCCATTCAGCTTCGTAATATCTAACAAGAGATTGATTATCGAGCCGATTGATTTCGATTTCTTCATCTTTCGGCAGAGAAGTGTCCGCCGAAAAATCGAACATTGAAACGAATGTTTGCTCGTTCAAAAACTTCCGTTCAATGTTTTCGGACAATTTTTTGGGCGTTTCAAACGGTTCTAACTTAGCCAAAGCAAATCCCCAAATGCCAAAACTCGGCACGGTTGTTTGATACGGTTTGACCGAAAATCCTGCGGCTTCGAGCGTTTTAATAATGCACCAATAAGATTTTCGCGCAATCAAAGGCGAAGTTGTTTGAATCGCAACGGCTGAATCAGGCTTTAAATGCGCTTTTAAAAGATTATAAAACCGCGTCGTGTAAAGTTTGCCAAGTGCAAAATTATTCGGGTCGGGAAAATCTACAATCGCCACGTCAAACGGCGCAATTTCCGTATTATCAAGCCAGACGAAGGCATCGGCATTGACCACCGAAACGCGAGAATCTTCAAACGCATTTTTATTTAATTCCGCCAAAACGGGCAAATTTTTTGAAAGTCTCGTCATTTCAGGGTCGAGGTCAACAAGCATTACGCTTTCAACCGACGGATATTTTAAAACCTCGCGCAATGCCAAACCGTCGCCGCCGCCTAAGACCAAAATTCGCTTCGGATTTGCATTGAGCGCGGCAAACGCGGGATGAACCAACGCTTCGTGATAGCGGTATTCGTCAAACGAGTTGAATTGCAGATTGCCGTTCAAAAAAAGCGCGTAACCCGTTTTGCCTTTTGTTACAATAATACGCTGATACGGCGAACTTTTCGCGTAAATTATATTGTCCGTAAAAAGCGCGTCTTCGGCTAAAGATGTCAGATAATCAGCTTTGATAAAGGCGATAAGAAGCAGACCAATGATGATAAAACCTTGAACGCGCAAAAGATTGACGTTTTTCTTAATCAACGGCAGCAGAAGCCAAGTTCCCCAAATGCCGACTGCCGCATTAAGCATACCGAAAAGCAGCGAAGTTCGCGCAAGTCCGAGTTTTGGCACGAGAAAAAGCGGAAAAAGCAAAGACGCGACGAGTGCGCCGATGTAATCAAAAGCAAGAACGCGGGAAACCAAATCCTTGAAATCGAGTTCGTCTTTCAAAATCCGCATCAGAAGCGGAATTTCCAAACCGACAAGCGTGCCGATGCCGAAAACAACGCCGTAAAGCACAACGCTGAAATAAGAAAGTTTGGCAAAAGCGAAAAAAAGAAGCGGCGCGGAAAATCCACCGAGAACAGCGACGGCGAGTTCGATTTCGACAAATTTTTCGGCGATGTGTTTTTCGATAAACCGTGACAGCCACGAACCAACACCCATCGCAAACAGATAAATCCCGATGATAAGCGAAAACTGCGTAACCGAATCGCCAAGAACGTAAGAAGAAAGCGTTCCCGCCAAGAGTTCGTAAATCAAACCGCAGGTGGCGATAATGAAGACATTTAGAAATAAAAGCGGTGTTCTGTTCATAGAAGGCGGTAGGCAGAAGACAGTAGACAGAAGCCAGTAGTCAGTAAAATTTCAGACCTCAGATTTCAGACTTCTGGCTTCTGGCTTCTGACTACTGTCTTCTCTAAGCTAGCCGTGAATTGCCGCCGCGATAATAATGGCAATGCCAATCATAATCGCGCCGATGACAATTCCGAGCGCGGCGTTTTGGTCTTCTTCAATTTCCTTGCGAATCGGGAATATCCGACTCAAAACAGCGTATGCGACGGTGAAGAAAACTAAGCCGATAAAAACAAAAATCAGCGTCGTTACTAAAACCTCAAGCAGTTGGTCAAGTTTGACGATAAAAGCAAGCATATTTAACATTATTTTCCTCCACGAAAACCTGTATAGATAAACGGCATTCCAAAACGTGAATTACTTCCCGAATTGGCAAATTCCCAACCGAACCAAGACGAAGCTAGATAAAACAGAATAATGCCCGTTCCAAAAAGTATATAAAGCGTTTTTTTAATCATAAATTTTCAGTTATCAGTTATCAGTCAACAAAATTTAATAACTGATAACTGATAACTGATAACTGGTATTAAACATACTCTCGCTCCAACGCCGCGATTCAAACGTGATTTTGCGAAACAAATTCCAAAACGGCAGTATTGCCAGCAGCACAAACGACAGGCAAAAATTCACGCCGCGTATTACATTCTGCTCGACTTTGACGGTAACGGGCATCGGTTGTTGAAAGTCTTGCCAAGTTCCTTCGAGCCGCAGCATATATTTTCCCGCCGGTAAAGACGAAAGCGTTGCGTCCTGCGACTGCCCGCCTTCCGTCCAACTTCCGTCGCTGTCCGTGCCGGAATAATACTCAATCGGAATATCAACCGATTCGACTTCGTTATTTTGTTCATTGACCAAATCTACATCCAAATCCGCCCAAGAATTATTGACCGGCGCGGAAGCTGTAATTCTCACGTTGCGGTTGGCTTTGATTTCAAACGGCTGCGAAAAAACGGTCTGCGCCGTCGTTTGACTTGTCGTCGGGTCGAGCGTTAATTGCTGCGATAAAGCCGTGCTGGAAAATCCGCTCAACGGAATCATAAAAATCGCCGCAAGCAGCAAAATGCCGAGCAAAACAAAACCCGCTTTAATATAAAATCCGCCTGTAAAAGGTTGATTCGGCGCAACGTTCCACGGTTTCGGCAAACCGGAAACGCCAAACGCTTTTTCGATTTCCGCGTTGGTCGTATAAGTTCCGAGCGACCAATTTATTTCATTTGGCGTTACTTCCTGCGAGAGCATCAACGGCGGCGCGACAAAATCAACGGCGCGAACCGTTTCGCCTTGCTCGACACGCCAGTAAAATTCGCCTTTGACGTATTCGACCACGGCGGGCGCGTCTTGAAAAATTTTATAAGTTTCGCCGTTATATTTCGCCGTTGTTTTCCCAAAAGATTCATTAATTTCGACTTCCGCCGCATTGATCGGCTCGACAAAATTCCAATGGTTATCCGAATGGACCAGCCAGCGAAAACCGATTTTCGGATTATAAAGCAAATATTCGTGCCAGAAATACTTTACGCCTTCAATCGTAACGCTTCTAACTACCGCGCCGATAATTTTGAGTTTTACGTCGCCCGCGAAAGTTCCTTCCGCGCCGATTGGCAAGACAAATTCGTGCGGCGACGGCGAAGGTTTGAGAACATTTAGGAAACGCAAATTTCCCTGATTAACATCCAGCAGCGAATTGCAAAACGGGCAGGTTACGCGCTCGGTTTTGTCGGGCGCGGCAAGTTCCAGACTTCCGCCGCAATTCGGACAACTCATCGCGCCGACGGAAACTCGACGCGCCGTACGTTCCGCCGGTTTTGCGTCCTGAAGACCAACATCAGCGAGCGAAACCTGCTGTCCGACAAAAACCCACGGCGGATTTTCGCTGTAATCAATCGTGCCAAAAACATTGTCTTTGCCCGACAAATCGGCGTAATTACTTCGTTCGTTCGGCGTTAATTTATAGGGAATTTCACCGTCCGCCGCAACTGAAGTTGCCGTGCCTTTTTCTGTAACCATCAAAGGCGTTTGGCTGGGAATTTCCGCAACCACTTGACCTAATTGCAGAAATTGAAAAGGCGGAACTTTGGAATTTTCAGGCAAAGGCTGATAAAAAGTCAGATAAAATTTGCCTTGCGCTTCGGCGAGCCAGCCGACCCAACCATTTGAAAACGTCGCATACCATTCATCCCAAAATCCGCCGAGTTCGTGTTTGAGTTGTGCGCGTCCCGTCAGTTCAAATTTATGTCCTTTAAATTCGCCCTGAAGACCGATTTTCAAAGGCGATTCGGATTCGGCAATCTCCGCGACTTTGCCCAAATCGTCCAAACCTCTATCGGTTCGCGCGACGGCTGAACGGCAAAACGGGCAAACTAAAACAATGGTTGAGCCGGATTTGAACTCAATCGGCGCGGCGCACGACGGACAATTTGCTCGCAAGACGCTCATACTTCACCTCCGGCAATTTTAGATTGCGGATTGCGGATTGCGAATTGCGGATTGCCGCGTTCGATTTTTGTTACTTTGATTTCCTTCGCACCGAGCAATTCTCGTAAATTCGCTTCCCAATTCCATTCGGGGCGATTTCTGCAGCAATAGAGATTAAAAGTTGCGGTTTTGTATTCGGGATATGTATGACAAGCCAGATGCGATTCGGTTAAGGCAACTAAACCCGTAACGCCTTTTTCGCCCGCGAATTGATGCCAAATTTCTTCACCGATTATTTTCAGACCCAAATCTTTGATGATATGTGCAAAAACTTCGCGCAAGATTTCCACATCGCGCAAGATTTCCGCTTCGCAATCAAAGGCTTCAATTAACCATTCAGTTCCGACAATCATTTTGATTCAAAAGTTTCTTCGCTAAAATCTATTCGGGCGTAAATATCGCTTAAATTCAGTTCACAAGAAATAGTCGGAATCTGCAAAACTTCGGTTATTTCGGCAGATTCCGTTAAAAGCCAACCGCCGTTTTCCTGACGAACAAAATGTTCGATATACGGTTTGTCTTGAGAAATCAAAATATATTCTTTGAGCGAAGGCATCAACCGGTAAAGTCGCGCTTTTTCGCCTCTGTCAAATCTTTCTGTCGAAGGCGAAAGAACTTCAATCAAAACAATCGGATTAAGCAGATTTTCGCCGTGTTTTCGCTCGATTTGCGGCTCACCGCAAACGACGACTATATCCGGATAAGTGTAAAAGTTTTCGCCGACTTTGACGCGCATGTCATTTTGATAAATCTCACACGGACGATTGCGAAGTTGGAAGTGCAAGCTGCTTGCAACGTTCATCGCAATAACATTATGCTTGCGGCTAGTGCCAGCCATCGCAAAAATCTCGCCGTTGTAGAATTGGCTACGATATTCCGCGCTTTCTTCCAATGCAAGATATTCATCGGCGTTATAAATTGGCTTCGGTAAAGCTGACATATTCTAAAATTCTCTACGACAAACCACAGAAAAAAGTTTTTGAACTACGCAGAGCGCAACTCTGCGTTATAATCTAAGTCAGTGAAGTTATGTTGAACAAAACTATAACCAAAAATCGCGCATTTGTCATATCTTTGACGCTTTTTTGTTTTATTCTCTCAGGCTGTTTTTCGGTTTCGTCGAGCGATGTTGAAAATGTCAATAAATCTTTAGATGATATTTCAAAAGGTTACGACAAACCGCAAGTTGTTGGCAAAATCACTTCAAACGAAATAACGGAAAGCAGCGGAGTTGTCGCTTCGCGCTGCAATCAAAATGTATTTTGGACGCACAACGATTCGGGCGGCAACGCTTTTATCTTTGCGTTAAACAAACAAGGCAAAAAACTTGGAACTTGGAAAGTTTCGGGCGCAAAAAACAATGATTGGGAAGACATCGCAGCTTTGCAAGACACAAAAAGCGGCAAGTGTTTTCTGTATATCGGCGACATCGGCAATAACGAAAGATTGAAAAGCAAATTTACAATTTACCGCGTCGCCGAACCGCAAGTGTCCAACAAGGACGCAAATTCAAGCACGAAAAATCCGTCTAAAACCGACAACGCCGAAGCAATCAAATTTGATTATCCCGACACTCGGCACGATGCCGAAACTTTGCTTATTCATCCGCAATCGGGTGAGATTTACATTTTGACAAAACGCTTGGAC